>NZ_JBGLYV010000100.1:0-21527 GCF_047304225.1 Pseudomonas sp. Pseusp3
CGGGCCCACGGAGCAGGACCGGAGCGAGGGAATGCCGAGCCTTGGCGAGGCACCGAACGTCAGGGGCAAGAGCCCTTTGGTTACTTTGGGGCTTTTCCAAAGTGACCCGCCGTAAGGGCGGAACCGTTAACGGCCGTTACCGCAGCAATGGATATGTACACCTGAAAGGGCTGCCTCCGCAGCCTCACCGAATCGGCTGGACAACCCGGAATCTTCAGCCGTTTTCATCACCCCGACAGCCGTTATCAACCGGGATTTTCCCGCCTCGAAACAGACAATGAGCCCCTCTCGACCCTCATGAGTCTGTGCCCATGCAAACCACCAACACGGTATTAATGATTCGCCCGACACGTTTCTCCTTCAATCAGGACACGGCGGCGAACAACCGTTTCCAGCGTCCGGCAGCCATAGCCGAAGACGTACAACTCAAGGCCCTTGCCGAGTTCGATGGCTATGTCGCCACGTTGCGTCGGCACGGCGTCGAGGTCCTGGTGCATAACGATCGCGAAGCGCCGCATACCCCGGACTCGATCTTCCCCAACAACTGGTGGAGCACCCACCCGGACGGCACCTTGGTGTTGTACCCGATGCAGGGCCACAACCGGCGCCTGGAGCGGGACAAAGGTGTACTCGACGGGTTGCTGGGCGAATACCGGGTCGAGCAGGTGCTGGACCTGTCCAGCCTCGAAGAGCAGGAGATTTTCCTCGAGGGCACCGGCAGCATGGTGCTGGATCGGCAACAACGGATTTGCTACGCCGGGTATTCCACGCGCACCCACGCACAGGCCCTGGATCAGTTGGTCAGCCATTTGGGCTATGAGCTGTGTGCGTTCAACGCGGTGGACCGCCAGGGCGTGGCGATTTATCACACCAATGTGATGATGAGTGTCGGCACCCGCCTGGCGGTGGCGTGCCTGGCATCCGTGCCTCAACCAGGTGAACGTGCGGCGCTGCGTGAACGGCTCGAATCCAGTGGCAAACAGGTCGTGGCCCTGAACTGGGCACAGCTGGAGTCCTTTGCCGGCAACATGCTGCAAGTGCACAACGCAGCGGGCGAGCCGCTGCTGGTGATGTCGCGCACCGCCTGGCAATCGCTGGACGCCGGTCAGCGTCGCTTGATCGAAACTCACACCACGCCGTTGCCGGTGAACATCGACACCATCGAGCGCATTGGCGGCGGCAGTGCACGCTGCATGCTGGCCGAGGTATTCCTGCCCAAACGATCTCCGGCTAGGAGCGGGTGTGATGACGCAGTTGCGCCGGACTCACGCCAAGGCGTTGCCTGAAGGTGGTCGCCATGTGCGCCTGGGAGTTGAAACCGCAGGCGTAGGCGATTTCCGTCAGCGTAGCCGTTGAGTCGAGCATCAGGGCTCGGGCCTTGGCCAGGCGTCGGTCGATCAGGTAAGCGTGCGGGCTTTTGCCTGTGGCGTTTTTGAATGCCCGCATGAAATAGCCTTCGGACAATCCAAGCAGGCCCGCCATTGTCGATACGCTCAACGGGCCATCGAGGCCGGCATCGATGAACTCATCGAGCAAGCGCATCCGCTGGCCGGTTATCGAGCCATGGGGCGCTGTCGACAGGGCTTCGCTACCCGTCGCCCGCTCGGACAAGGCGAGTGCCCAGGCCTCCCAATCGTCGTCCACGGAGGCCTGCAACAGCGCGGCGCGCATTCGCCGCGCGAGGACAGTGGCTTGCGGATCGATGCGATTGTTGAAGGCTCGATCCCCCACCAACGCAATGCCGTCGGTGCGTATCACCCGCAGATATTCACCGCCCTTGGCTGATTCGGACAGCACGTCGCATCCGGCGGGGATGAACGCCAGGCCGTTGGGCATGGCAGCGAAGGGTTGTACCCGGTCGCTGCCGATAGCGTGCAGGCCGCGCTGGCTGTCGAAGGCAAAACCGATGCCCGCCTGGGTCGCTACATACCGGGTGGCGTAGGCGCGCCCAGGCAGCAATTCGATCGCCCAGGGGCCTGCCTCGATACGGCGGATCGGTTCGGACGGGAGCGGTGGCGGCAGACGGTTTCGATGACTCATGAACACCATAGTAGTGAAGGTGAGGCGTAAAAGTCAGGTCAGTTTTCTGAAAGCCGCAAGACGGTGCCCATGTGCAGACTGGGCAAAATCTCAGGGGGACAACTCATGCACAAATTGACTCGCGACGATATCGAACAGGCTGCCCGCAACGTCTACCAGGTAATGCCTGCCACCGCCCAGTACCCTTGGCCCTTGCTGGCCCGACGGTTGGGTTGCACGGTGTGGGTCAAGCACGAAAATCATACGCCTACCGGCGCTTTCAAAGTGCGCGGCGGCATCACCTTCATGCACTGGCTCAAGCGCGAACACCCGGAAGCGAAGGGGATTGTCAGCGCTACCCGCGGCAACCATGGCCAGAGCCTGGCGCTGGCGGCGGGCGCACTGGGCTTGCAGGCATTGATCGTGGTGCCGGAAGGTAACTCGGTAGAAAAGAACAACGCCATGCGCGGCTTTGGCGCTGAAGTGGTCGAGTATGGCCGCGACTTCGATGAAGCCCGTGAGGAAGCTGCACGCCTTGCGCGCGCGCATGGCCTGTTCCTGGTTCCGCCGTTTCACCCGGAGTTGGTCAAAGGCGTCGCCACTTATGCGCTGGAGTTGTTCAATGCTGCGCCTGACCTGGATACCGTGTATGTACCGATTGGCTGTGGATCGGGGATCAGTGGGGTGATCGCCGCCCGCGATGCGCTGGGCCTGCAAACCCGGGTGGTGGGCGTGGTGTCCACAGAAGCGGCGGCCGCACAGTTATCGTTTAATAGCGGAGTCATATGCGAAACCGCCTCGGCAACCACCTTTGCCGACGGTCTGGCCGTACGCAAGCCAGTGCCAGAAGCTTTTGCCGTGTATGCGGCAGGTGCGGCGCGGATTGTAGCGGTCAGTGATGCGCAGATTGCCGAGGCCATGCGCGTGTATTACACCGATACCCACAACCTGGCCGAAGGGGCCGGTGCGGCGGCGCTGGCAGCGCTCATTGCCGAGCGTGAAGACATGGCGGGGAAAAGGGTGGGGGTGATCCTGTCCGGCGGAAACGTCGACAGATCGGTGTATGCGCGAGTGATTGCGTGACAGAATCGCGCCCCGATCCGGCCAGAGGCGCCGGACGTTGCTGGTGAAGAGGGGTCGCAGTTGAACGAACAGACATTGTCCATGCGCCTGGAACGCGTGGCGGCACATGTGCCAGCCGGTGCGCGTCTGGCCGATATCGGCTCGGATCATGGCTACCTGCCGGTGGCGTTGATGCGCCGTGGCGCTATCACCTCGGCGGTGGCCGGCGAGGTGGCGTTGACGCCATTCCGTTCGGCCGAACGCACCGTGCGCGAGAATGACCTGGACCTGCAGATCACCGTGCGCCTGGCCAACGGCCTGGCGGCTATCGAGCCGGGAGACGGGATTACGGCGATCAGCATCTGCGGTATGGGCGGCGAAACGATCCGCGACATCCTCGACAGCGGCAAGGTTTGCCTGAGCGGTCAGGAGCGCCTGATCCTGCAACCCAACGGCGGCGAGCAGCCACTGCGCCAATGGCTGATGGAAAATGGCTATCGCATCCTCTGCGAAGAAGTGCTGCGGGAAAATCGTTTCGACTACGAAATCATCGTCGCCGAGCGCGCCGCGCCAGTGATGTATACCGCCGAGGAGCTGTACTTCGGCCCGTTGCAGATGCAGGCCCGCAGTCCCGCGTTCCTGATCAAGTGGCAACGCAAGCTGCGCCAGAAGCAGAAGACCCTGGCCCACTTTGCCCGGGCGCGTCAGGCCGTGCCCGAGGACAAGGTGCAGGACATCGCGCGCCAGGCCCGGTGGATCTCCCGATTGCTGGCTTGAGCCCGTTCCGGGATTGCTACGAGTCTTCGCTTGCACGGAAGCCGGATCCCGCTTTTTCCGGGCGACGACCTGTCGACAATTTTCACCATCGGTCGGGTCAGGCGATATAAATGTGACTCGATGGCGGTTTTTTTCAGGAGTGGTTTCGGAAACGATTCAGCCGCATAGCTACGCGGGTTTCAGCGAAGGTGAGAGGTACTTCCGGGCGCTGGATTCAGTACCGTTTGTCGAGCGTTTTGCTCGAAAAATGAACGATCGGGAAATGCAGCGCTCCTATGCTCCAGCAGGCGGATCCTTCGAGATTTCGCGTTGCACTCACTAGAAAAATAATGGACGAATACCTCATCTGCATCGAATGGAATGCACATGGGGATTTTTTTTACCTGAGACCTGGAGTGATATTATGCCGTCATCACTGACTCGCTGGGCGAGTCGCTCTCTCTTGTAATCCCAAATTATTCAGTTGCTTTAATCATTGCAAACTTGATCCTGTCGGCGCGATTAATTAATTAACTCGCGAGCCTGGAACATGGTCAATTTGCACTGCCGCAATAAGTGGAGATGTAATCGTGGATATTAATACAATTATCGGCCTGTTCGGCCAGAAAGAATCCATGGAGTTTTTACGTTTAGGAGTTGTTTACGTTCACCTGTTGGCTTGCTGCGTAGCCATTGGTCTGGTGTTTGCCAGCGATGCCGCAATGGTCAAGGACTTATTGAACGGTCGCGTGTCGTCGGGGCACGACAATGATCATATGGCCAGTCTTCAGAAGTCTGTTTCCAATGCGCTGATATTCTTGTGGGTGACCGGCGCTGCGATTATTGGCATTGATTATCTTGATAAAGGAATGACCTATTTCGCCAATCCGAAACTTCAAGCCAAAGTCATTATAGTTTTGCTGCTGACATTCAACGGCATGTTGTTGCACCGCTATGTATTGCCGGCAATGCTGAAGGCCGGATCGTTGCTTGATCTGCAGATCAATGTACGAATGTTTGCCTTGTTCTCTGGTGCACTGTCGGGCGTGTCCTGGCTGTATGCCGCCATGCTCGGTGTCGGACGACCGCTGGCCTGGAAATATTCGCTCACCGAACTGCTGATGGCTTATCCGGTGTTGATCGTGCTCGGCTTTGCGATGATGGTGGCGTTGACTCAGTGGGCCCGTAAACGCAATGCGGCAGCGCCTGTTGAAGAGACCACCTGGATGTTCGCTGGAATTCCTGCGCGGTGAGCTGATCGGGTAAAACCCTTTGCACCTTACGAACATCAGACCCCCCTCCTGTAGGAGCGAGCTTGCTCGCGATGGACTAAAGAGCGCTGTGTTTAGCCAGTAAACACGCGGCATCGTTAACGACCATCGCGAGCAAGCTCGCTCCTACAGCATTACCCCCTTGCGAGGGGGTTTTTTGTGCGTGTGGGTATTGGGAGGTCAAAGAAAACCGGCTCGATTGGCCGGTTTTTTTATGTCTGTCAGCGTGCTCTGGGACGAGCTCAGTTCCTGTGCCGCCGAACGAAAGCTGGCAATCAACCGTTCGGCGAGGGGAGGGTAGCAAGGTCGGCCTTGAACCTACCGCTCATCGCCAAGCAAAAAAATAAGCTTTGACATCATTGGGACTTTGGCTGAGTATTCATCAATCGCATGCGATCTAGTCGAATGCGATTACAATCAACGACAGTCCTTGCCGTTTGGAGATTCAGCCATGAACACCGGAAGCAGCCGCAAAATGATCAGCTCCACCGCTCAAGCTTCCCATGGCCACAACGGCAACAACTGGATCATTGCACACGCGAATTGATGGACGTTGTGTTTTTTAATATCACATACATCGCACACGATAAAATCGTACGAAACATTAAGCCCTGAGGAAATCCCCATGAGCAAAATCGAAAAAGTACTGGCTACCGGCAAAACCCACACCACTCACAGCCGTGTCGGTGGTCACAACGGCAACCTGGATATCGAGCTGTCGTCGCCCGGTTCCGCCCAGCCGGCCCACGTCTTTACCGCCGTCCAGCCACACCCGAAAGCCGAGCAACTGTTTGCCGGGGCCTGGTCGGCCTGCTACACCGCGGCAGTGGGGCTGGTGGCCCAGGAACGCAATATCGTGTTGCCGTCGGACATGGCCGTCGACATTGAAGTGGACCTGGGCCAGACTGGTCCGGCGTATTTCCTTCAGGCCCGACTGACACTGCGCGTGCCAGGTCTGGCACACGAGGTCGCGACCGAACTGGCGCATATCGCCGACTCCATCTGCCCTTACTCCAAAGCCACACGCGGCAATATCGACGTTGCCCTGAACGTTATTACGGAGTGATGCTTGGGTGCATCGCTAATATCGCATACGATACAAGCGTATACGAATATAACTGACTGTAATTCTGAGGAAACCATCATGAGCAAGATCGAAAAAGTACTGGCCAGCGGCAAAACCCACACCACTCACAACAGCGCAGGCAACACGTCGCGCGGCCATAACGGCAACCTCGACATCGTACTGTCGTCCCCAGGCAGCGACACACCGGCACACGTGCTTACCGCCGTCCAGCCGCACCCGAAAGCCGAGCAACTGTTCGCCGGAGCGTGGTCGGCCTGCTACATCGCAGCGGTGGGGTTGGCTGCCCAGCAATTGAAGGTGGCACTGCCGGCCGACACGGCCGTCGACATTGAGGTCGATCTGGGCCAGACCGGCGCGGCGTACTTTCTCCAGGCGCGGCTGACATTGCGCGTACCGGGGCTGGATCACGGGGTGGCGACTGAACTGGCCCACAAAGCCGATGCAATCTGCCCGTACTCCAAGGCTACACGCGGCAACATTGATGTCGACATCAATGTCCTGACGGCATGACCCACGCGAAGGCTGGCTCACCGGGGATTTCCCCGGTGAACCGGCCTTCGGTGTTTATACGCATTTCCGATACCATCGCGTACGATGTATAGTCTCGGTCTCGCAAGATTGACCCAAGGGAACCCCCCATGAAAAACACCGGCAAGCTATCCGCCCTGGATCTCAAACTCTCCGACTTCCTGTGTTTTGCGGTCTATTCCACCAACCTGGCGTTCGGCAAGGCCTACAAGCCGATGCTTGAGCGGCTCGGCCTGACCTATACGCAATACATCACCCTGGTTGCATTGTGGGAGGAAGATAACCAGACCGTTGGCAGTCTCGGCGAAAAGCTGTTTCTTGAATCCAATACCCTCACGCCGATTCTGAAGAAGCTGGAAGCGATGGGTTATCTGCTACGCCAGCGCGACCCGGAAGATGAACGCCAAGTGCGGATCAATCTCACAAAAGAGGGGCGAAAACTGCGTGAAGACCTCTCCGAAGACGGCTTCCCGCAAACCGGTCTTGATCCCGACGATTTCGTGCAAATGCAGAAGGCAATTGTGAAGTTGCGGGGTAATCTCATCCGGACGACGAAAGACAGAGAGTAAGTTGTATCAAGTAAAGCGAGTGGTCCCCCCGATTTCGGAGTGAACTCCCCCCACTAATGGGTGCTATTGCTCAGCAGTATTCGCGCCTTCATTCGCATAATATTTCAATATCCGGCCAATGTTTGCTGGGCACTCAGGTCATCGCACATATATTGCTGCAAGGGTGGCAGAGTAATTGCTGAGTGAGCCTATCCCATTCATGAAAGGTGCAAAGTCGGGAAGCTGTGGAGCTGTCAGTACTCCATTGAGTGATCGCATGTAACCATCGGTTTGCATCACGAAATACCCCTGGCTACTCAATAGAAGTGCTGCAGTCATCCTCTGCGACCGTCCAGGGGAAATGCCAATGAGCCACTCCAGATATACGTGTGCGCAGGTAGCGCTGCACGGGTTTTCGGTACTGATCATTCTATGGACGATCTGCGCCGGCGCTTACACGGCGCTGTTCAATGTACCGACAGCCGTCAAGCTGGCCATTGTCGATTTGAATATTTCCCTGGCGACATTGTTCATACCGTTTTTCCTGCTGTTCGGACCTTTCGCTCGCCGACTTTTGTGTTTTCTGGTTTGCCTGCTGATGGTAACGCTGGTGGCAGCCGACGAACCTCAGGGCAATGACAATCAAGCTAATGAGAAGTGGCTGGAGCCGGCACGCTCCAGGCTCATGCATGTGACTGGCGGGATGCCGTTCTTTCCGCATCGGGCCAACACCCCCGGCAACCTGGTCTTGAATGTGAAGGACTTCGACAATGCCCAGGTCTGTGGCGCTTGCCATACGGAGATCTACAGGCAGTGGCGCTCGTCGATGATGTCCCAGGCCTGGGATGAGCCTGTTTATCGGGCCTTGCTCAAGCGCGCGAGTTCGGCCACCGAGGGCAAGGTCGACAACTTCTGCACCGGCTGCCATACCCCGATCGGTCTCACGACCGGGCAGATCAATTCGGAAGTCAATCGCTCCTCGATTGAAGACAGCGCGAAGAATCACCCGATGCCCGGGGTCGATTGCGAGACCTGCCACAACATCAGCGCCCGTACGGGCCTCGATAACGGCGCCTATGTGCTGAGCCCTCGAGCGCACGGTAAACCGACCAAGTTCGGCCCGCGTAAAGATGCCGTTTCGCCTTATCACGACACCGTGTATTCCGCTCTGCACACGCGCTCGGATTTTTGCGGCACTTGCCACAACGTTACGCACCCGTTCAGCAGTGTGGCGGTCGAGCGCACCTATGACGAGTGGCAGGAGAGCGCCTACAGCCTTAACGATGTCACCTGCCAGAGCTGCCACATGCCGGTTTTTGCGGGCAAGGCCGCGATCATGGGGCCAGACCGCGAGGAGGTTTCCTCGCATTGGTTCAGCGGAGCCAACGCGATGATGCTCAAGCATCTCGGTCAGGAAGAGGGCGCGCAACGCGCACGCAACATGCTCGGGCGCGCGGCGGAAATAAAGTTCGAGCAACTGCCGGCAACCATCATTCCCGGGCAATACACCTCGGTCGCAGTCAAGGTTTCCAATGTCGGCGCCGGACACAAGCTGCCGACTGGCTTTCCGGAGGGACGGGAGATGTGGATCGATTTCCGGGTGCAGGATGCCGGTGGTCGCGAGCTCTATCGACTGGGTTCGATCAAGGATGGCAAGACCGAGAACGACACACGAAATTTCAAAGTGCACATAGGCGACAAGGACGGCAATCCGTTGGACGTCGAGGTCTGGAATGCCACGCAAATTCTATCGGACAACCGCATTCTGCCCAAAGGCTACGATATCCGGGAATTCTCCTTCCTGGTGCCGGCCGACGCCGTCGGGCCGCTGACCCTGACTGCCAACCTGAACTACTGGCCGTTTTCGCAGAAGCTGGCCGACTACCTGCTCGGCAAGGATAAGTTGAAGGTGGAAATCACCGAGATGGCCAAAGTCACGCAGAGCGTCCCCTTGTCCCCGATCACTGCGTCCCGCCGATAGCGGCATATCCGTGTGATCTGTAGCCGGGCCCTTGGCTGGATACCCTGCCTGAATTTGCAAAAGCGAAAAAGCGGAGGGATTTGCTTTTCACGCAGTGCCAGGTGCAGTTGGTAGCGCCTTCAGGCTTGCTCCCGAAACATCAGCACCACGACGGTGGACGAGTTCCTGCGACAGGAGCGAGTCGGGGTTCAGGCCTGTGCCGCGCTGGCGAGGGCCAGAACCCATTCGACGAGCGGATCAGGCCACAGTCGTGTGACTGGCCGGGCTACCACCCCATTCGAGGAAACGGATCTTGTGAACCTCACCCTCGCTGTCTTCGTAGACCAGGGTCACCGGTACCATGCCGGTCTTGTCGGATGTGTCGGTGCGCTGCAGAACCCGCTTCACATCGATTTCCATTCCGTAGTGGTATTCGACGGCCGAAACATGCGCGCCGGGTTCTTGCAGGCCGTTCTGGTCAAAGACACTTGGGGCGAGACTGGAAATCACGGCACTGACAATTGTGGCCATATTCATAACGCTGTACCTCTGTTTTTGTTCGCTTGACAAGGACTTCATGTGACACGCCTTGAAAGTGAAGTTCACTAAACCGCGACGAACGCACCGGCCCGGCTCGCCTGTAGTGGCTTCAGGCTCCCGGCTATTCCTCGGGCTTGACGCCTTGCGACCGTTCGTCCTTTAAACGCCGTATTTGTTGGGCCAAACGCCTTTTTGGGATGAGGTCATAACATGTCATGACGGATTTTTGCGCAAGGTTTCACGCGGCGGCTGTGACGTTTCATGGTGCGAAAACGGCGGAGAAATGTTCAGTGCTCTGGCTGTATGTACCCGGGCGCGGGAGAGCGGCTGTTGGTCGGATGAATGATGGATCCGGGTTTTATGGACCCCTCCGTTCAATGGCGTTTTCAAAGGTCTTTCAAAACAATGGGTTGGGGTGTGAATCTCAGAGCCTTGTCATGATGAATGCTTGTTGAAGCTCGAATTTTCATCCGACCTAAGTCTTATTTCCCAACGCCTGGAGCCTGGGACATACAACGGGTGACCGGCGTTATCCCGGCTTCCCTGCTATTAATCAATGAGTACTCCAGTGCTGATCCTTTTGGGAGCGCGTCATGAATCCAGTCATCCGCATCTGCATTGCCGACGATCATCCGATGTTGCGTGAGGGTGTTGCCAATACATTGAGGAAACGGGCGGATCTTCAGGTCGTGGAGCAGGGCGCCAATGCAGACGATGCCAGGGATATTGCCCAGAGGGTGCGGCCGGATGTGATGCTGATGGACGTCAATATGCCGGGCGATGTTTTCGCCACGGTGCGCTTCATTTCCACCCGGCTGTCAAATGTGAAGGTGCTGATGCTGACGGTTTCGGAATCCGAAGATGACGCCTTCATGGCACTGGAGGCCGGCGCTAGCGGGTATGTGTTGAAAGGTGTCAGCGGACCGGAACTGGTCCTGGCGATCAGATCGGTTGCCAAGGGTGAGACGTATATCACCCCCGAGTTTGCCAACAAACTGCGCAGTAACAGCAAGCAACACGAAGCGGAAATTCACAAGGGTGATCTGACCCATCGCGAGGAGCAGGTCATTCGTGAAGTATCAAAAGGCCTGACCAACAGGGAAGTTGCGTCAAAGCTGTTGATCAGCGAAAAAACCGTCAAGCACCACATGGGCTGCGTGATGCAGAAACTGCACGCCCGAAATCGTGTCGAAGCGGTCGCGGCCCTGCGGCGTTATACCGAACACGAAGCCGTCGGGCGCCTGCACATCGGCGCAGGGGAAACACCAATGGATTCCCGGAGCGGCTCCTGACTAGAGTTTGAACTGTGCATTGACCGACGTACCCGTGGCGCCGGAGTCGATGCTGAACAACCCGCCCAGAGACTCGACGCGATAACGCAAACCGACGAGCCCCAATCGGGTTCTGCCGGATGTCTCTTGCAGCATGGCGTCCGCCGCCATGCCTGGACCACTGTCCCTGACGCTGATGTTCAATACTTCATCAAGATATTGTGCCTGGATGACCTGCCCCTCGCCGTCGGCATGACGGTAAGCGTTGTTGAGAGCTTCTTGTACAAAACGGTACAAACAGAGTTTGAGCGGCAGTGGCGCGGCCTTCGGTAGCGGCCCCAGGGTTAATGTGACTTTGGTGCCGGTACGTTGCTCGTGCCGTTGCGCCACCAGTTGCAACTCTTCCACCAGGCTCACGTCATTGATTTCCGGAAGTGCCAGGCCCCGTGATAAATCGCGGACCTCCCGCAACGCGTCGGTGGCGGCGCCACGAATGGTTTCCATCGACTCCTGATCGACTGCGGAGCAGTTTTCGGCCAGGTCGTCGAGCCGGATCAGAATCAAGGTCAATAACTGCGCCGGCCCATCGTGCAGGTCTGCACCAATGCGCCGCAAGGTGAGTTCGTTGACCCGGGAAAATTCCTGGGTAGCCGTCGCTATCTTGCGTTGGAGTTCGGCATTGCTGATGTGCAAACGGGTTTGCTCCTGCAGCCGCAAGTGCAGTGCCACTTGTTGTTGCTGGATAATCCTGTCACCGCGTCGCACGATGAAGAAAAGCAGCGACAGCATGGCCAATGTCGCGGCGCCAACGACCTCCCATACCTCCTGTCGGACCCGATTGACCTCGCGCTTGAGGCTATCGGCCTTTTCATAAAACTCGCCCACCGCAATGATATTCCCGGAGCTGGAATCCCGCAGGGGTGCGTAGATCTCATAGAGCGGCACGTTGAGTTCGCGCTCGAACTCGTTCTCATCCTCGTCCAGGTCTTTAAGGTCGGTGACTACTTTGCCCTTGAGTGCCTCGGCGATCTCATCCAATGGAAACTTGCGGTTGGTGATGGCTTTATTCGTGCCGTAGATGACCGTGCCATCCGCACGCCAGATCTTGACCGAGACAATGTGATGTTTAAGCGAACGGCTTTCGGTGAGGCGGTCAAGGGACTGGGCACTTGCAGCCGAAAGGCCGTTGTCCCGGCTCATCTCCTGCACATAGGGCTCCAGAAAGGTATCCATGTACTGGGCGCCTGCTTCTGCTGCACTTTGTACCGCGGCATTTTCTATTCGTTCGGTAACCAGATTGCCGACGAAGAACATGGTCAGTCCCAGGATCACCGCAGCGGCAATCACAAACTGGGTCGAGTGACTCAGCTTGCGCGCCCGGCCCCAGATCCGTGTGTGCCAGACGCCATTGCGAACCACGCCGGAAACAGGGGGCGGTTCGACCAACACCTCAGTCTCCTGTGCGATCAGAGTCTCGTTTTCCGATTCGGCTTTCGCATTTTTTGCCATCGCCCTGGTTCCCTGATCATCGTGACAAGTCGGCTGGAAACCCTGCAGCCCGACGGATATCCGGAGATTGGCTGTCGGCGCCATGCCCATGACTGACAGTAGTTCACTGCATAGCGATCCGACAGCTTCACTGATGGACTACACACCACGGATGATAGTCAGGTTGATTGTCCTGGCGAAGTTCAAGCTTGCGCTGTGCTGACCTTGCCAGTGGCCGTGGAGTTTTTCCGGACGGCCTGATACAGCAGGCTGGATACCATGAACCCGAGAATGGCCAGCAGACTCATCAACGAGAAGACGTAGTTGTAGCCCTGTTGACCCGGGAAGTGGTCGAGTATTGCGCCATAGATGACGTAGGCAAACATGCCGGGCGCATAGCCGATCAGGCAACCTATGCCAAAGGCCGAGCCGGTGATGTGCGGGGCAATGCCGACTTCACCCATGGGTGCCCAGAACACGCCGCGCATGGAAAAAACGATCAGCGCGAAGGAGAGGGTGGCGGCCATGCCGGCGTAGATGAAATCCGGGCTTTTCGGGATGAGCATGATGGCGCCCATCAGCGGCAGTAACGCCAGGAATGCCCATTTCAGATAGCGGCTGGAACTTTTGAACTGCTTGTCGGCAATGAAACCGCCGGCGGGGCCACCGAGGATCTTGAGGAAGTACTGGTTGATGATGCCATAGGCGCCCACCAGGGCCACGGGCAGTTCGTACATGTCCTTGAGGTAGGGAATGAAATAGGTCAGGCCGCAGTACACGATGTAGACCATGAATACGTTGAGGCTGACCAGCCAGATACCCGGCACCTTGATGGCCTCGAACAGGTTCGCCAAACCGTTCTTCGGCTTGGAGGTCGACTGGGCACTGCCGCCCTTGAGCAGCAGCCAGGTCAGGGCGCCGGCAAGAATGTCGATGACCGAGTAGAAGAGGATTGCCGATTTCAGGCCGTTTTCACCGGATCCCATGGCGACGAAGACGCCCAGCGCGGCGAACGCGATAAAGGTATCGATGACGCCACGTCCGCCTTCGAGAAGGCCGAACAGACGCCCCTGTTCCTGATCGTCACCCAGATTGCGGATGGCCTTGAGCAGCGAAGGCCAGAAAATGCAGTCGGCACATACGGCCAGCAGGCAGAACACGATCAGCAGATTATTGAAGGGCGGAAAGGTCGCCAGGTAGAGCCCGAGGCTGCCAGTACCGATCAGGCCGATGGGGATCAGCCTGCGCGTGTCGTACCGGTCGGCGAGCATGCCGCCCACCACAAACAGCGCGGTGGCGATGATGGCGTTGGCGCTCAGCAGCAGGCCGATTTCAGTGTGGGTCAAGCCCATGAATTCCTGCATGGGGATATAGAAGGCGTCTTTGAGATTCGCCAGCTTGTAGATGGTGCCGCCACCGAGGATGAGAATCAGGAATCTGAGCCATTTGGCCTTGTCTTGGGATGTCATTATTGTTCTCCAGGCGTAATTGGATAGGCAGTGCCGGTCGGCACAGCAGGTTCAGGCGTCAGGGCAATGGGCCAGGGTCAACTCGGCCAGTGTCCGGAACTCGGCCAACAGGTTTCGTACGTAGGCGACCTGGTTGTTTGCCCACCGGTGTTCATCGGCCAGCATTCGCTCCAGCGAGTAGCCTTGCGGCAACGCTGTTTCACTCATTTCCCGGTACGCGATGAACGGGTCGGCGGCTTCGTCAAGCTGGCGGAACGCCGGGGCGACGTAGTGGTTTTCCTGCTCGAGAATGAAGGCGATCACTTGCGGAGTTGATTCGCCGAGCATCAGCAGTTCGAACAACATGCGAGCGTTGGGCAGGTCGTCTTCGGCACAGCCCTGCAGCACGCCGTAATGCCCGAAGCCGTTTTGCTCGGGGACGATGCGCACACCCTTGAGGTGGGTCTGGCGTATGTGCGGCGCCAGGGTGCGCAGTGCCGCCATTGGCTGTTCGCAGGCATTGATCATGTTGCCGAAATCGAACAGGGCATGCAGCCGTGGGTGGTTCAGCCGGTTCAGCAGTTGCGCGATTTCATCACTCTTGAGTTCCTCGTGCTGCTCGAAGTCGAAGAACAGGTCGTGCTCTTCTGCCTGTTGCGCGAGGTAGCCGAGGTCTGTCTCGATCAGGTCCATGACCCCGGACAGTGCCCCTTCGTAGCGTGAGTAGACACGGATGTTGCGGGTGCCCAGCGCCTTGGCGATGGCGATCACCTGATCGACATCTTTTTTCAAGGTGCTGCTGATTTCCAGATGCACATCCAGCCCGAGTGCACTGGCCTTGGCCGCGAATGCCTGAAGCTGTGCGGGCGTCATTTGACTCAGGCTGTTTGCCTCACCGTCGAGCAAGTGCAGGCTCAGCCCCTGCAGTTCGTGGCGATAGGCGAAGTCCAGCAGGTCGCCAGGGGTGACACGGCCGTGGGTCAGGTTGGTCAGCAAGGGGTAGGCGTGTGCAAACAGGCGCAGTTGCCCGAGTCGGTCGAGCAACTGGCGGGCCAGTGCCTCGGTCAGTACGGGTGGAGCACCGGCCTCGACAGCCTTGTGGCTGAGCAAGGCGTTGAATCGTTCCTGGATCTTATTGTTCATTCGAGTCGTTCCTGGTTCAGACGCCGGGTCTGCCGGCGCAGCCTTTATCGCGCCAGTCAGGAACTCTCGATAGATCCATTATCAGTTAAATCATAAGACCACTTGCCTTGGGTCAAGTGGCCTGCTGCAGGTAGCCCAACTTGCTCAAGGCCTCGGCAAACGCCTCGACGCGCGCTTGGGCCTGGTCCTCAGGGGTGCTGGCAAATCCGATCAGTAGCGCCGGCGGCAAGACTTGCCCGACGCAGTAGTCACTCAGGGCATAGGTATGAATGTCATGCTGGCCGAGTTCCTTGGCCAGGGTGTCGTCATCGAGATGCGCCGGTAGCCAGGCGATCAGGTGCATGCCGGCTTCCACGGGCGTGATCCGCAAGAAAGTGCCCAATCGTTGCTGCAGTTGTTCGACCAGTGCCTGTTGGCGAGTCTGGTACAACGCCCGCATTCGCCGAATATGACCGAGAAAGTGGCCTTCGCGCATGAAGTCTGCCGTGACGGCCTGCAGCAGTGTGGGCGGGCTGCGATCCATGACCGCGCGCAGGGTGCAGAAGGGTTCGATCAAGGCGTTCGGCAGTATCACGTAACCCAGTCGCAGCGAGGGGAAGAGCACTTTGCTGAACGTTCCGGCGTAGATGACCCGGGCCCATTGGTCCATGGCATAGAGTGCCGGCAGGGGACGGCCGTTGTAGCGAAACTCACTGTCACAGTCGTCCTCGATGATCCAGCTTTGATTGCGCGCGGCCCAGTCGATGAGTTCCTGGCGCCGGGCGTAACTCATGGTGATGCCCAAGGGGTGCTGACGTGAAGGGGTGGTAAACACCAGGCGGGCGTCAGGACACTGAGCCAGGCCTTGCTGGATATCGATCCCCTGTTCGTCGATACGCAACGGCACGACCACCCCCCCTTGGGCCTGGAGCGCAATTCGCGCCGCGATATGCCCGGGATCCTCCATCCAGAAGCTGTCCTGCGGATTGAGCAAAAGCATGCCCAGCAGGTTGAAGGCTTGCTGGGCGCCGGAAACGATGACCACCTGTTCGGCACTGCAGTCGATGCCCCGGGCATCGAAGACGTATTCGGCAATCGCCTCGCGCAGGGCCAGCAATCCTTGCAGTTCGCCATAGCCGAGCATGGCCTTGGTCGGTTTGTGCAGGTGGCGGTTCAACAGCCGCTTCCAGACGGTTTGCGGGAACGCATCGTAAGCAGTGTGACTGGGCAGGAACGAGGTCGGGCTCCCGGTCGCCCAGTCAGCATAGGAAACGCCGCGGAAATGATCGCTGCGCAACGACAGCATGGACTGGCTCAGATCGGACAGGCGAGGAGGCTGGCGCTGGTGCTTGTCGTCATCGATATCGCGGCCTTCCCATTCATGGCCGACATAGGTCCCGGCCCCGGTCCGCGACGTCAGAAAACCTTCGGCAATCAGTTGATCGAACGCATTGAGAATGCTGATTCGCGAAAGCTGCAGTTCTTTGCTCAAGGTCCGGGTGGACGGCAGGCGTACGCCGCCCTGAATTCTGCCACTGAGAATCTGTTTGCGAATCTGCAAGTAGAGCTGGCGGTACAAGGGGATGGAACTGGCACGGTCCAGCTCGATACCTGACAACAGCAAACCGGCGGAGGATTTCATTATTTGTTCGTCTGGATGGAATGTGGTCTGGCCTGAATGCCGTCAGGCAACTGGATGCGAAAGGGTATCGAGCGGTGCTGGATAAGTCATCCACCACAGGCATCGATGCGGCGCCCGGGGACGGCATTTTCCATGGCAATGAAAGGCCAGTACCATGACGGCCACCTCTTTACCGACACCGACAATCAAGCCGGCAAATAACCCGGTGAAGCGTTTTTCAATGGAGCGACACATGACATCAGGACAATGTCTTTGCGGGGCTGTACGTTTTTCCCTGGCGGTTGAACCACGATTTTTTTATCGCTGCCATTGCACCCTGTGCCGCAAGCAAACCGGGGTTGGCCATAATCTCGCCACGCTGGTCAAGGCTGGCGACTTTCGCTGGGACGAAGGCCAAGGTGCGATCACCAGTTGGCGCAAACCCAGCGGCTACAGGAATGACTTTTGCTCGCAATGTGGCTCGACCGTGCCCAATCCTCTTCGCGAGACGCCTTACTACTGGATTCCGCTTGGACTTCTCGATGTCGGGTTGAACATGGAGTGTGTTGGCGATTTCTGTACCGATGACGCGATGCCCTGGGATGAACAGCGCTCGGAAAAAAGTCATTGCGCAGCCCCGGATTCACTTGGGTTTATTCTGCGTGAGCTCCAGGTCGACACTGACGAATAGAATTCCGGGCACTGCCCAGCACTAACCTGTGCTGGCATGGTCAATAAACCGCGTTCGACCCTCGGCGGACGAACTGCCCGGAACCGACCGGCCCCGCATCGGCAATTTGATCAAGGACAGTGAAAGCATGCTCGCCGCCACATAACCAGCAACAGCCTCTACCTGGTTCCGTGAATCGGGACTCGCCATACGGTTACCCCTCAACTCCATTCGAAGATTTAACCCATGTACCTACGCAAAATTGCAGTTGGGCTGTCGGCCCTTGTTTTGCTCTCTTCCGGGGCAGAAGCCCGCAGTCTGCTGGATCTGCTCAAGCCGCCCGCTGCGCATCATGAACAAACGTCCCGCTCGGGCTCGATCAGCCAGAGCGCGGCCCTGGACCTCTACTCGAACAAACAGAGACAGGCGTCGTTTGACGGCTGCGCAGATCTGTTCCCGGCAGCGAAACCGATCAACACCGCGACTGTGCCGGCAACCATGAAACCCATGGCTTTGTGTTCCGACAATTTCGCAGTGCTGTACTCGCAGACCAGCAAGACCCCGCTGGTCGTGGTCGAACGCCTGAATGCAGCCCAGTTGCAGGACGCCAAAGGGGAGGAGCGCACCAACCAGTTCTACCCGGACCCACGCATCCCCAAGAGTGGGCGCGCTGAGTTGAGCGACTACCGCAGCCAGCATCCAGCCGTGGACCGTGGCCATCAATCCCCGGCCGCCGATGCACCGAACCCCAATGCCATGGCCCAGTCCTTTGCGCTGTCGAACATGGTGCCGCAAGACCCGACCAACAACCGCAAGATCTGGAGCAAGATCGAATCGGATGTCAGGAAATTTGCCAGGCGAGCCGATGGCAACGTGTTTGTCTTTACCGGTCCGCTGTTTGACCCTGGCCATTCCACCATCGGCGACAACCAGGTCTGGGTGCCGACGCGCCTGTTCAAGCTGGTGTACGACGCATCGTCGCAACGTGCCTGGGCCTACGTGCTGCCTAATGGTGAAGCCCGTATCGAGAGGCCGATGGACTATGAGACTTTCGTGAAGAGCACCGGCCTCAAGCTGCTGGGGAATCTACCGGTCACGGGTTCCGCAGGGCGCACCTGACGGCGGGATGAACAGCACCCCAGAGGTTGGAGACAACCGATGGGGTGTTTCATCGCCATGAACCAAGCAAAAAGGTCCGGAAAATAATCCGGCAAGAAGTAACAGTTTGGAAATTTGAACTATACCCAATAGGGCAATCGCTCCTGACCCCGGGACATGATGCCTCCTCAGATACACGTCCCAGGAACTTCAACGTCAAGCAGACCGAGAGATTCTGGTTATGAACGCTTTGAAAACCGCGGCCAGCGATAGGGTCCGGGATTCCTTTCGTGATACCCGTGCAATTTTCCTGTCTGGCGCAGCGCTTCTTCGTCCTGATCGTGACCATGATTCGGGAACACGACGACAGCTGCATTCTGCGCAGCACCCGACCCGCAAGGTTTACGTAATCAAGCAGTGAGCATTAGCCCCTGTCCGGCTGCGTGCTGCACGTCGCCAGGCCAGGTTCAAGACTCTGAACAAGGCAAGGAGTTTGCGATGGCTGATTCAAGCAAGAAAATGAGCCTGATGGGGCTCACGACGCTGGTCACGGTTAACATGATGGGCTCGGGTATCATCATGTTGCCCACCAATATGGCGCAATTGGGGGCCGTCTCGCTGCTGTCATGGATCTTCACCGCGATCGGCTCGATGGCCATCGCCTACTGCTTTGCCCAATGCGGGGTGTTCTGTCCGCGCTCCGGCGGCTTGTCCGCCTACACCGAAGAAGCCCATTCAAAGTCGGGCTTTTTCCTCTGCTCGTACCTGTACTTCCTGTCACTGGCCATCGCCAACGTGGCCGTGGCCATTTCGGCGGTGGGCTACATGACTGCCTTCGTGCCGTGGCTGGGCACGGGCGCCATTCCGCTGTGCGTCGGCACGATCGCGCTGATCTGGCTGACCACCTTCGCCAACTTCGGTGGCCCGGGCATCACCGGCAAGATCGGCGCATTCACCGTGTGGGGCGTGATCATCCCGGTAGCGGGCCTGAGCATCATCGGCTGGTTCTGGTTCAAGCCCGATGTGTTGGCCGCCGCCTGGAACCCGAACAGCCTGCCGACTTCCGAAGCCATCGCCAAAGCCATTCCCTTGACCCTGTGGGCCTTCCTGGGCATGGAGTCGGCGGCCCAGGCCACCGATGCCGTGGAAAACCCCAAGCGCAATGTGCCGTTGGCCTGCCTGTTCGGTACCCTGGGTGCCGCCGTAGTCTATGTGCTGTCGACCACCGTCATCCAGGGCATCATTCCCAACGCCGAGCTGGCCAAGTCCTCGGCGCCGTTTGCGCTGGTCTACGCCACGATATTCAGTCCGATGGTCGGCCATATCGTCATGGCCCTGGCGGTCATGGCTTGTGTCGGTTCGCTGCTGGGCTGGCAATTCACCCTGGCGCAAACCGCGAAGATGACGGCTGACCAGAACCTGTTCCTCAAGCTGTTCAGCAAGGTCAATTCGATGAATGCGCCCGTCGTCGGCATGATCGTCTGCGGCGTGCTGCAGACCCTCATGGCCCTGTCGACCATCTCGCCCGACGCCGCCGCCCAGTTCAGCAAGCTGGTCAGCCTGGCAGCGGTCACCAACCTGATCCCCTATATCACTGCGCTCACGGGCCTGCTGGTGATCATGCACAAGGCCGGGGTCTCGCAAGCGATCTACTCGCGCAACGTGGTGGTACTGATCATTGCGATAACGTACTCCTTGTACGCCCTGTATGCCTGCGGCAAGGACGCAGTGATGGGCGGCACCCTGGTGCTCGCTGTCGGCTACCTGCTTTATGGATTCCTCGCCAAGCGCTTTACCGAAGCGACACCGGCCAATCAGGCCAGGGCCGGCAATCCTTAGGCGTGGCCATCAGGACTGCACAGACATCTGCATACGGGGAAACCGGACATGAACGTACCATTTGCCACAACCACCAGACTGTTGCTGGCCTTCGCACTCTTGACGCTGCCGCTAGTGGCCGGCGCCAACACCCTTGAACGCGTGCGCAGCAGCCACACTTTTACCCTGGGTTACTTGCCTGACCTGGCCCCCTTCAGCAAGCAGGAAGGCGATAAAGCCAGCGGTTATGCCATCGACCTGTGCCTGAAAGTCGCTGACAAGCTCAAGAGCGAACTGGGCCTGCCCGACCTGCAAGTGCACTACCAGCCTGTAAAGATTTCGGACGAGGTCAGTGCCGTGAGCCAGGGCAAGGTCGATATCCTCTGCACACCGACTCCGCCGACCCTGGAGCGGCGCAAGATGATCAGCTACTCCATACCGATCTACACCGCCGGCCTTTCGGTGGTGGTGCGCAACGATGCTGCCGAACCCTTGCTCAATGTGCTCAATGGCAAGGTCGCCAATACCGGCCCGACCTGGCGTGCCAGCATCAACAATGGGCTGGCCAACCACACCTACGCGACCCTTGAAGGGGGCGTGACCGAAGACTGGATTCGCGAGCAGATGCGCCTGCTGAACGTGATCGCCTCGCTGGTGACCGTGGCCAACATCGACGAGGGCATCAAGCTGGTTGCGCAGGGCAAGGCCGATGCCTTCTTCTCCGAACGCATGCTGCTGCGAAACGAAATCGCGAAGGAAGGCGCGGCCAGCAACCTGATGATCCTGGACCGAATCTTCGAGTATTCGCCGGTGGCGATGATCGTGGATCGCAACGACGAAGACTTCCGCTTGCTGGTCGATACGGCCCTGAGTGAAGCCTATTACTCGGGCTTCGTGGAAAAGGCCTACGACCAGTATCTGGGCGGGACCAACGCGACCGTGAAGAAACTGTTCAGGGTGTATGCATTGCCTTGATGGATTCTGTAGGAGCGAGCTCGCTCGCGATGGACGTTAACGAAAACGCGTGTTCATTGAATGAACGCAGCGTTCTTGAGTCCATCGCGAGCGGGCTCGCTCCTACAGGTGAGCAGCGTCAATTGGCGGGGACCATGGTGAAAGAAGGCGCGCCAGCAACCGACCGTGAAGAAACTGTTCAGGGTGTATGCGTTGCCCTGATGGGTTCTGTGTAGGAGCGAGCCTGCTCGCGATGGACGTTAACG
>NZ_JBGLYV010000101.1:0-20949 GCF_047304225.1 Pseudomonas sp. Pseusp3
ACCGCCAGCCCCGCCCCGGTGCCCTCCCCCGAAATTGGCCAGCTGTTCAGCGACTTCCCGGACCTGCCAGAAAGCATCGCACAAAGAATCCTCGCCAGTGCCACCCCCTCGGAGCGCCAGCGGATCGCGCAAAACAAGCGCCTGCCACTGCGCCTGAAAACCCGCGCACGCGAACTCCAATTCGAAACACGATCGGTTCGCGCGGCACAGGGCCTGTACCTTGACTCATTAAGCAGCATCGATACCGAACGCCTGGCGCTGGGAGTCTTGCGAATCTACACCGATACCTTTGCCGACCTGCGCATTGAAATCCGCCAGGGAACGTTCGATGGCGAACTTCGTTGCGACACCGGTTCCGAAAATGCAACGCAGGTGCGGGTATTGATTCGGGACGCCACCGGAAAATACACCGTACGCGATGGCTCGGACCAGCCGATCCACGAAGCGGAAGGTCTTTTTGAAGCCCTCCTCCATGCCACTCAAAAGAACGGGCGCAACGTATTGGGCTACAGGCCGGGCGACGGCGAGTCTTTCAGACAATGGGTCATCGCCAAGGCCACCCCCACCGAACGTCGCACAGTCCTCGCCACCCCGCCCTTGCGGCCAGTTGCCGAACACGAAACCCTGCTGCTGGTGCGTGGCGGTGGTTTGAGCAGGGACGGCGCAACCGTGCACGATCGCATTCGCGACCTCTACCCGCATTTCAGCGAACGCGAGGTCGATACATACGCCGATGCCTTGATCGAACGAGGCGAGCCGCTCAAAGCCATGGAACGCGAAGAGGACGAGCTCGACGAACTGCGGACAATCGTCAACCGTTGGGAATATCAGCAACCCCAGGCCTGGGGACCCGGCGGTACCAGCTTCCGCGATGATGGCGGACAACACATTGCCGAACGGCTCATTGAATGTTTCCGGCGCAAAAACACCGACCTCGGTAACCGCACCGACCCGGCCAGCTACTCCCTTGACCTCTCTCGGGAGCTCTTGCCGCTGGACCTGGAAACCTGGTGGTCAAAACGCCCGGAGCTGAAAAAATTCCTCGACAAGGTCACCGAGCTCAAACTCGACAACACGCGTTTTTCGATTGAGCTGAACGGAATTCTCAAGGACTTTCCCAACCTTCGTGAACTCAGCGCCAAAGGTTGCGAGCTGACGATACTGCCCAAAAGGCTGGACACGATGCCGAGGCTGGAACGCCTGCGCCTGAGCGATAACAAGATCGTGCTGGACCTGGCCACAGTGAATCGGCTGAAAAAAATGACCCGCCTGGAAATCCTCCGGCTCGATGACAACCCTTTGGGCATGAGCCCGGACATCGGGCGCATGCCTCGCCTGAAAGTCGTGGGGCTGAAGTACACGGGACTTTCAGCCTGGCCGAACGGAACGTTCAGCAAACCCAGACCCCGTGGCTTCCTGCTGGACCTGCGAGCAAACCCGATCCGCCGGGTTCCCGAAGTGGTGCCTGGCTCTGCTCACGCCTGGATCGTGGCGCGCAGCCGTCTGAGTGTGGGCAATTTGTCTGAGGTCGATCAATTGCTCTATCAGCAAATGCGTCGCTCATTTTCGTTGCCGCCGGAGCCCGTCGTGCCCTGGTCCAGTCAGATCGACCCCATGATCAGCATCGACCACTGGAGTGATGTACCCGGTTGGGGCATTGACCGCGCCACTCTGTGGTCGGACCTGATCGACGAACCCCGAGCCCAGCGCTTCATGGAAGTGCTGGTCAACACCCAGGACTCGGCCGACTATCGAGCCGGCGGCCCGGCGCGCGATCAGCTGCGTCAACGCATCTGGCGCATGCTCGATGCAGTGCAGGTCGACACACGCTTGCGCGAGGAGCTGTTCACCATGGCCATCGCCCCCGTGGACTGTGCCGACGCCGGTGCGCAACTGTTCAACAACATGGGTATCCGGGTGCTGGCCTCCGAGGCGTACTCGTACTCCACCAACCGCGTCGAGCTTGAAAACAAACTGGTGACGCTGACCAAGGGTGCCGCTCGCCTGGAGCAGGTCAATGAAATCGCCCGTGCCGACGTCGCCAGTCGTGGCGGCAACCCTGACGATGTAGAGGTCTATCTGGCTTACCAGACCGGGCTGGCGCAGCGCCTGGGCTTGCCGTGGCAATCCGAAGGCATGCTTTTCAGGCCCGTGTCCGGAGTGACCGATGCCATGGTCAATCAGGCCTATGACACAGTGCTGACGCTGGAAGAAGGCGATGGCCTGGTCAACAAAATGCTTGAGCAGCATTTCTGGGAAGATTATCTGCGCGAAAGGTATCCAGCCCGAATGGAAGCCAACAAGCGAATCTACCAGGCCAAATACGAGCGACTGGAGACGTTGCGCAGCGTGCAGCGGGAGTGGACGCAAGCTGCGGACACAGACCGGAGTGAACTGCGAAACCGCCTGTGGGAGCTGATGAATGATCTGCCGGTGCCACCCACGGTGGTCTTTGCCGATGAGCCGATCAGCGATGCGATCTTTGACCGATTGCTGGTTGACCTGGGCGACGAAGAGAAGGAATTGTCGAGACGCTTGACTCGCGAGGCGTTAAGGCGAGCCGGGCAATAACAGTGCAGTGCCTGGACGGGCTGGCGACTGCCGCCAGCCCGTCCAGGAGCATTGCGACGCTCTGCGTCAGACGTCCGAATCCCAGATAACGGTGACAGAGCCCCTGTAACGTTGACCTACTGGCGGCCTGAGCATTTCTTCCACACGTTGCGGCGGCATTTCAAAGTGCAGCACGCCCGGCGCTCTATCGACATAAAACCCCGGTTGGAATTGCAACGCATTGGCCTCTCCCGGGAGCAGGCGCATTTGCCTGACGGGTTGTCCAGCCATGTCGGTCAGACCATTGGGCAGACTGACGCTGACATAGATCCCAATCATACGCCTCGCCTCAATGCTATAAAGCCCGCATTGGTCATAGACGGTGCTGTGTCCGCACATCAAATGCATCTTGAAACGCGATGACGCGGAAATGTTGAAGGTCTGGTCGCGGAACAGCCGCACAGGTTTGCGCCCCGCCTGCAACCAGCTCTGCCAACCGCCTTTGGGCTCCAACACAACGCTGTTACCACCCGGCGGAATATCGACTTTGAGGGTGTGTTCTACGTTCAATGCAAAATCAAGTTGGATGACATCATCATCGGGCAACATGATATCGCCCATATCGAATTCTTTATGTGGCCCCACACTGTAGGACAACACGCCCCTGTAGGTCCCTGACGACATTTTCAGAGGCTGAGGCGTTTCGAGCTCATAAGAAAAAGTCAGATCCTGATAAGCAAACCCATAAGTTTCGGGAATTAACTGAATAGCCTGTTTTGCACAAGTGCCCGCATTGGGCGGCACTTTCCAAAAGAAGGCATAAAAGTAAGGGCTGGCATAGGCCACTCCGCCATGTAGACAGGGAGCAGGAGCATACCCCCAAGGACGGTTCCACATGCCTTCGGGAAACGGCAGTTTGACTGTGTACGCGCCACCTATGCCCACGACCCGCATTCTGACTGTTTCGGTTTCCCCGGTAACGTCATGGGTGACATTCAGCTCTTTCCAGGATGACGGCACCCGAAACATGGGGCCCTGGCGCTCATCATGCATCGGCAGGAAAGGCGCGACGGACCTGAAACGAATCGGTACCCCGATACTGAAAACCCCCTCCTCACAATAATTCGGATGATCCTTGCAATGCCCGCTCTGTGGTGTCGTATTCTGAAACACGTTGTGCATGGGTTTCGACGGATCAGGACGAAACACCGCTGTCATCTCAATGGTCGCTGCGTTTGATGACATTGAACAAAACAAAGTAAACACGCTTATAAGCGTGCACTTCAGTTTATTTATTGAGTGCATTCCCTGTACCTCGATTAACCGCTCCAAAAGCCCGCAATGAAAATGAAATTTCATGGCGCGGCCGCACTGAAGACCAGCAAGACATTTCCATAGTAAGTCCCCGGTTTGTAGCCGCCGGCCGGCGGCCTCGGTGTAATTACCAGAGGGAAACGGCCGCCGGTCCTGGCCTGTTCCGCCGGCACCACTTCCCGGGGCTGAGGCTCATGGCTCAACAAGCGATCATTGAATTGGACCTGCAGGAAAATGTTCTGCTCGTCGCGTCCATTGGACAGATACGGCGCACTCTCCAGCCGGGCCTCGATGGCGCCGGAGTCATGGCGCACGTCGAAATTTTTGCGTAGCCCTCCCAGCCTCGAGGTGCCCAGATCCCACGACAGTGTCTGTTCACGATGAATCCAGTTCGATTCGGCGGGTATCACGTAAAATCCCAGGGTCGGAATGTCCACCGACACTTCGAATCTGTGCTCTTCCCGCGCCGCGTACGCCAGCGCGCTGCTCAGCATCAGGGCGCCCATGCACAAGGCGCAAGCCACTTGCTTGTTCATATCAATTACCTGTTGCATCAAGTACGGGACCGCTCGGCAGGCGCTGTTATTGGCTGGCGATGCGCAGGGTTTTCTTGCTGTCGCCCTCGACCACATTGAAACGGTATTCGCGCCCGGGCTTCTTCTCGAACTCGAAGGTCCTGCCCGCCAGCACATGGTGCTTGGTGGTCGGTTCGCACTCGGTTTCGTTCTTGCGCGAGCAGTTGCGGAACTCGTCGATCACCACCACGGTATTGCCCTTGTTGCGCAGGCGATAACGCTCGGGGGTGTCGTCGATCACGCTGTCGAAACGCGCATTACTCGGGCGAACAAAAAACACCGTGCCGAAGCCGGTCATGACGTTGACTCCCGCCGACAGGTTCTTTTTGTAGTCGTCGCGCTCTTCCGCCGACACGGCGAACTCGTCTTCCTTTTCCGGCACTACCGGCACGAAGCGCACACGGAAATAGCGCTCGGTGTCGCGGCTGCCCATGTGCAGCAAACGGGTGCCCTGCATGCCGTTGGCCGGCACGATCAACCGCGCCGGGCTGGCCATCAGCCCATCGCGGCCGCTGGCATCGGCCTGGGTCTTGACCGGCACTTCACTGGACGTACCGTCAGCGTTATAGATGATTTCCAGGATGTTGACCTTGACGAACGCGGTGCTGTCGCCGCTGTTGAACACGCGCTTGAGGTACGTGCTTTTTTCGCCATCCAGATAGTCGTACACCGTGCCGACATTGATTTGCGGGCCGGCCTGGAGCCCCAGGGAAAAGCCGCACAAACCCAGCAATAACCACACACGTTTCATAACCTTGAACCTCATGACATTGACCCTCTTGCGAACCCGCACTATGGCTACGCTGCCCATCAGACTTCCGAATCCCAGATAACGGTGGCATTGCCCCTGTAAAAGGGACCTGCACCCGGCTTGAGCATGAATTCCATCTGGTCCGGCGGCACTTCAAAGTGCAGCACGCCCGGCGCTCTATCGACGTAGAACCCCGGTTGGAACTGCAATGCGTTGGCCGCTCCCGCGCGCAGGCGCATTTGCCTGACGGGTTGGCCGGCCATGTCGGTCAGCCCATTGGGCAGACTGACGCCGACATGCAACGCCACCCCACGTTTAGAGACTCGGTCATCCAGCAGGCAATCGTGGGGAAAGGCACTGAACTCACATTCCAGATGCATCTTGAAACGCGAAGACGCCGATATATTGAAAGTCTGGTCACGAAATAGCCGCACGGGCTTGCGTCCCGCCTGCAGCCAACTTTGCCAGCCCCCCTGGGGCACCAACGAAATTTTGTTACCACCCGGCGGAAGTTCAACCTTTAGTTCGTGCTCTACCGTCAGAGTAAACATGAGATTGATAACACTGCTGCCTTCGGCAACCATGTTATTCCCCATGTCGATATCCCCTCGCGGCCCTATGGTGTAGATAATACTTCCGACATATACACCCGTGGCCATCTTCAACGGATTGGGTGTTCTCAGTTCATAGCCCAGATCAAGATGGTCGTACTTGAGTACAGGAATCTCAAACAAGGCCTTCTTCGCACAAACACCATCTGTTGCATCTACGCTTAAGAAAAAGCCATACATCCATGAGTTCGAACCATGATACCCCGTGGATTTGCAGGGGCCGGCGCCATGGACCCATCCCCCTCCCTCCCATAACATTTCGAATGCCGTAGCGGAAGAAGTACTCTCTGGCACCCCCACTATTTCCTTAACGGGTGTTTCCAGTAAATGAGTGGTCCCTATACCTGCCACCCTGACTTCTACCTCCGCCATTTCACCGGTCGAAACGTGCCTGACCTGGAGTGTTCTCCATTGTCCAGGGACGCCGAACATTGCACCGTCCGACTGCACAGGATGATTAGCCTTGATCGGGAAAGCCGATCGAAAACGCATCGGGAGTCGAAAACTGATTAATGGCGGATTGACACAGTACTGTGGCAGCGCCTCGCAATAGCCACTTTGTGGAGTGGTGTTAATAAACTCGTTTTTCAACGGATTTGCCGGATCCGGTCTGAATAAGGCAGTAATATTCACATCCAGCGCAACCACCCGTTGTGATACCAAAGACACCAATATCCCCAATAACACAATGCTGATTCGAGCGATCAATCGTTCTTTGCAGAGTAACTTCATCATTGTTAACCCGCCTTCTCGGATTGATAAGACGCATCCGCCAAGGTATCCGGCGTACAGCGCAGATCACCGATCATCAGCACGTTGTTTTCACTGCGATGCAGGCTCGCATCAAGGCGGAACTGGCACAGCAACTGATCGGCATGACGCACTTCCAGCGTCGGCGAGCCGGCGTTCATTTCCATCGAGAAGAAGCCATCGACTTCGCTCACCCCACGGCTGGCGTGGTTGATCACGTGATGGCCCTTGAGCGGCTGCCCTTGGGCATCGAGCAAACGCCCAAGCACGGTGAAGGTTTTCATCACCCGCACCTTGCGATACTCCACGCCCCCCTTGTTCAGGTGATAGCGGGTGCGCGAGGGCTCGATGGTTGCCGCCGGCGCGTGGTTGCCTTGGAAGTCGAAGCTCACCGAGCTGTTCTGGTACGCCGTGATCGGGATGAAGTTGCGCCCCGGGCGCAGGGCCGCGCTACCACCACTCAAGTCATCGGCGCGCAGGGCGATGCCGTCGATATCGGATTCCACATCGACGATCATCCCGGCGCCCCGGCCTTGGTGCTGGCTGGTCATGAGCATTTTGTCGCCGCCGACCACCAGGGTGCTGTCGACGTTGAGGCCGCCGGTGAAGTTGCCGTTGAAGGACGAGCGCTGGATGAAGCCGTCACCGTTGACGCTGTCGGTGCGCAAGTTCGCCAGACTGGAAACGCCGACGCCGTAGGTATCGGTCAGTGCGGTTACCGAGACGTTCTGCAAGACGTGATCCTGCAAATCCTTGCGATAACCCAGGGATGCATTGTTGTCGCGGCTGCCGTCCCGTGCGGTGCGCGTGCCGATGCTGCCGGATATCTGCTGACCCGGCCCGCCCAATGCCATGTTGATGCTCAAGTCGACACCACGGTTACGCGCATCGCCACTGCTGAAGCTGCCGGGGCGATCAAACAGCGACAGACGCCAGTTGGCATCGCTGCCCATCACTGTGGTGCGCTGGGTCCAGCCCAGATCCACGCCTACGCCTTCAACATTGCCGTCACTGTGGGAAACCCGTGCATTCAACGAACTGCTGCGGCTGATCCGATGGTTGAGCGCCAATGACGAGTTGCTGGTCTCGCCGGTGAACACATTGCGCTGGCGTACTCGGGTACCGTCGGGCAACGTGTCGAAAGTGTTGGTGGTGTCGAGCCAACTGCGGTTGTGGCTGACCACCAGGCTGCCCGAGCCGTAGTTGTACAGGCCCTGCACATCGATGCCGGTGCCGTGGTCTTCGGTCTGGTAAAAATTGGCGTAGACACTGGTGCTGTTGGCCAGGCTCCAATCGACCGAGGTGCCGTATTGCAGTTTTTCCCGAACCTGACGCGCCGATAGTCCGAGAATCACCCGAGGATGCAGCAGGTAGTTGACCGCCGCCCCCGCCGTGGCGTCACCACTGTCCTGTTGATTCCAGTTGCTGAGCAGCCTGGTTTCCTGGCCGGCAAAAAGGTTGTAGCGCCAACGCTCGTCGTGGTTGCGCCAGTTGGTCGGTTTGTAGATCAGCTCCTGGGTGGTCGAGGTGATCTGGCCGTCTTCGATCAGGCGCACTTCCACTTCGTAGATACCTCCCGGCAATGGCCGGGTATCGAGGGTCTGCAACCCGGCCGGCACCGACTGGGTGTTGAGCAGCAGGCCATCGCGATAGATTTCCACCGAAGCCTGGCGGTTGGCGGTGACGTATACGGGATAGACGCTGGGTTTCGGTGAGTTGATCGCCAGGCTGTCGGAGCTGCCGAACATCAAGCCAACCGCCGTATCGGGGCTGGTGCCGAACGAACGGGGTTGCCGGGTCAGGCCTTCGGAATTGGGGGTGAAGTAACCCAGTCGGAAAAAACTGCCTTGCAGTTCGCGCTGGGTGTGCAGCTCATGTACGGCGTGGTAGAGCTTGTCGTCCGGCCCGCCCAGACGCGCCAGTTGCATATTGAAGGTCTGGCTCCAGTTGCCCATGCTACCGCTGGCTTCCAGGCCAAATCGGCCGCCCAGGTCCTGATCCTGCCCGCCATTGAGATTGAGCTGGTTGCGTACCATCAGGCCGCTGCTGCCGCCTTCGGGTTGGTCGTAGAAGCGTCTGGCTTCACTGTCGCGCTCGGCATTTTCCGTAACGACGGACAGCAATGAATTTTCCAGGTTGTAGTGAACGGCCAGCATTTGCTCCGGGCACTTTGCGCTGCAGGAGCCCAGCGCCACGCCGGGCTTGAGTATATCGGCCCAGGTGTCGCGCTCGCTGGCGCTGAAACGGCTGTCGCTGGTGTCGGTGAAATCGAGCAAGGTGACCCGGTCATCGCGAGATAACACAATCATCGCCTCGCCGAGGGGCTGTTGATCGAGTTCGACCCGAACCGCCAACGGAACATCGAAAAAGTGCTCCTCGAACTCTGCCGGCAGGCCTTTGGCCTGGGCCAGCAAACTTCGCGGCGTATTAACAACGGAAGTCGGCGCCGCAAATGCACTGCTACATAACAGCAGCGCAAGCGCTGCCGCGATGGGCGTCATCGGGAACATGAAAAAGTACTCTGATTACGGGAAAGTCAAAGCACGGCCGACAAACCGGAAAGTTTGCCGACCGAGTACGTTACTTGGAATAAGTAAGCGTTTTAGCGTCGAATGCCTTACTTAGACAGAAGGTTCAACGACCAGCATGACAACACCGGTGTAGTCGCCTGCATCAGGTTTACCGCTAGTGACTGCACTGATTTTGAACGGTGCACGATAACGCGTATTGGACTCAGTATCTCCAACGACTTCCTGCGAAGTGGTGTTCAACGTCTTGCCATTGAGTTCGACTTTCAAATCAATGGTTTTGCTACCGGCAATCAGCTTTGGAACGCCTTCGAGTCGCGCGTTGACCTTGCCGGCGGTGTGAAGGACGTCAAAGTGCCCGTCGACGGTTTTCATGGCGTCGATGCCTGGGTTGTAGCTCATGTCCTGATCCTTGTTGACCAGATCTGCATCGACTGGTACCGCGTAGAAATCGTCAGTTGGAACATTGGCAGTCAGACTGATGGAGTGCCGGGCTTCGGTAGCGGCGAATGCCATCGAGGAGCTGAGTGCCAGAACAGCCAGAGGAGCAGCAAACGCGATTTTCTTGAACATCTTTCAGTACCTGTCTTTTAAAAGGATTAAAGAGTTGAAAGTTCCTGATGAGCAAAAACAGTCACGAGCAGTTATTTGCTCAGCTGAACTTTCAACGCCGAAAGATGATGATTCAATAGATCTGGAAAGTAAGCAGGCAAATTCCTGCAAGTGCGTAGCCAAAGTGCTACCACCCTGGAAAGAAAAAACCTGAAACAACATAAAAACCAATGTTTGACTGTAAGAGACAGACTACAAATCGCACTTTATAGGCAATGATTAGCAACCACTCACGAAGTTACTTCTGTAAGACCGATACTACAAGCCCCGCAAACAATAGTCGAAAACATGACATTAGAGAGTTAACACTAATTTCAAGTTATTCGCCTGCATTAATACCCACTAATTTTTCGATCTTGACGGTTTCTCAGGGGTGACGCTGGGGGCGTCCGCTGGTCGGGCGGTCTTGCATTATCGTTAAGATATATCTTAAGTTGTATCTAAACACGACGAGAGAAAGCGAAAATGAGAGACCATCATTCCCCCCACCGCGAACACGGCGACGGCCACGACGGTTTCGAGAAGCGCCCCGGCCGTGAACGCGGTGGTCGGGGTCCGCGAGTGTTCGCCCCCGGCGACCTGAAATTACTGCTGCTGGCCTTGATCGCCGAACAGCCCTGCCACGGCTACGACCTGATCCGCCAGATCGAAGGCATGTTCGATGGCGCCTACAGCCCCAGCCCCGGAGTGATCTATCCGACCCTGACCTTTCTGGAAGAAAGCGAAATGATCCAGGGCGACGCCGAAGGCGGAAAAAAACGCTACGGCGTGACAGACGCCGGGCGCCAGTCCCTGATCGAGCAGGCCGTTGCACTTGAAGGTGTGCGGGTGCGCATCGATGTCAGCAAACGCTCCCTGCGCGGTCATGATCGTCCACCGGAAATCCACGAGGCGGTGCACAACCTGCGCCATGCCCTGCAACTGCACCATGGCCGCTGGAGCCCGGAAGAAATCCGGCGCGTCTCGACCCTGCTCAACAACACCGCCAAAGCCATTGTCGACGGCCCTGCCGTTCAGCCTGCCCAGGAGACAGCCGAATGATCGACGTTATCCTGCCTTCCCAAACCATTCACCGCGTCATGCACGAAATCAAACGGCGTCGCCTGGAAGTGCTGCGGGTAGTCGACCTGACTCCACGCATGCGTCGGATCACGCTGGGCGGTCCGGAACTGGCAGGTTTCGTCAGCCTTGGTACGGACGATCACGTCAAGTTGCTGTTCCCGCAGAACGCCGAGCAAGCTGCAGCCCTGGAAACCCTGGTGCTTGGCGCCGGCAAGGACAACGGGGCGATGCCGGCCATGCGTGACTACACGCCGCGCCGCTACGACCTGAACACGTTGGAGCTGGACATCGATTTCGTCCTGCACGGCGACGGCCCGGCCTCGACCTGGGCAGAACAGGCCAAGCCAGGTCAGTTTCTGCACATCGGCGGGCCCCGTGGCTCGATGATCGTGCCGGACATTTTCGACAGCTACCTGCTGATCGGTGATGAGACCGCCCTGCCCGCCATCGCCCGCCGCCTGGAAGGGCTGGCGGCCAATCGCCGGGCGTTGGTGATTGTCGAAGTGGAGAACGGCAAGGAGCAACAAGTACTGCAGAGCGCTGCCGAGATCAATGTGCTCTGGGTGCTGCGCGAAGGTGGCAAGGACCACTTGCTGAGCACTGTGCGTCAGATCCAGGTTCCTGCAGGAAGCTTGTATGCCTGGGTCGCGACCGAGAGCAAGGTGTCGCGGCAGATTCGCCGGGTGTTACTCGATGAGCATGGGCTGGATGAACAGTTCGTAAAAGCCGTCGGTTACTGGCGGCTGGATGACAGCGACGAGGAATGACAGCAACTCAATATTGTGGCGAGAGGGTTTGCCCCCTCACCACAATCAGCGTTCACTTGCGGGCAGCGCGCAATCGATCCAACGCGATCAACAACAACGCAATCACCACAAACCCCGCCAGCAATCCCCCGGCATTGATAAACACCTGTGGATAACCCAGCTTCTCCACATCAATGAACGGATACGGATAAACCGCCAGCAAATTCCCGCGCAACAGGGAATAGGCGAAGTACACCAGTGGATAAATCACCCATAACGCGATGTGCCCCAAGCGCAACATGCCCTTGGGCACACAGCACCACCAATAGCCCAGAAACAACAGCGGCATGACGTCATGCAGCAGCTCATCGGCCAGCCATTGCCAGCCTTGCGGATGCCACAAGTGACGCAGCAACAGGCTGTAGGCCAGGCCGACCACGGCGATGCTCACGGCCACTCCACTGCTGACCCACGGCTGCAAAAACCAGCGGCGCGCGGCCGACTCGCGGGACGTCGCTTCACAGGTCAGCACGGTTGCCACCAGCGTATTGCTGAGCACGGTGAAATAGCTGAAAAAGCTCACCAGGCCACCTGTCAAACTGGCTGCCAGCGTCCAGCGCGAGTAGAAAATCAGGTACAGCTGGATACTCAATCCGGCCCAGCCAAGGACGGCAGCGATGGCGGCGAAACGACGCCGCGCGACTGACGGGATGAACATGTCAGAGCGGACGCTTGGTGCGCATCAGTTTCACGTAGAGGCGCTCAACCTTCTCCCGCGCCCACGGGGTTTTACGCAGGAACGTCAGGCTCGACTTGATGCTCGGGTCACTCTTGAAGCAGCGGATATCGATGCGCTCGGCCAGCCCCGACCATTCGTAGTGCTCAACCAGGGTGTTGAGGATTTGCTCCAGGGTTACGCCGTGCAGCGGGTCGTGGGTCTGTTCGGTCATGCCGGGCCTTCAGCGATGTAGGGATGGGAAGCCGCGCACCTTAGCCGAGGGCTTCGTTGGGGGGAAGCGGTCTGTTAAATGTAGGTGATCCCGGGGTTCTGGGACCCTGGGACTCTGGGACTCTGGGACCCTGGGACTCTGGGACTCTGGGATTCTGGGATTCTGGGATTCTGGGATTCTGGGATTCTGGGATCCTGGGATCCTGGGATCCTGTAGGAGCGAGCTTGCTCGCGAAAAACGCAAGGACACCGCTGGGCATCTGGTTTTACGCGTTTTCGTTCACGACCATCGCGAGCGAGCTCGCTCCTACAGGGGAACACTGTTACCAAATCCGAAAGGATGCATGTCAGTAAAACCCCTTTCTCTATTTGTAACAGATCATTATCCTTGCGCCTGCCTTAGCTGAAACGCTTCCGCCAGCCACTTCTTCCGCTCATCCCCCAGAAAAAGATCAAGAATTTCTTCTCTATGCCTGATTTACGATTTTCGAAAGACAGCGCTGTCTTTAAGACTGTCTCTTGCCACAACGCCCTCAAACTGATCGGCGGATTCACCGCGTTCGGCCTCGCCACCTGTGTCCAGGCCGCTGCGGCATTCGAAAGCGACTCACCGTGGATGCTCGGCGACTGGAACGGCACTCGCACTGAACTTGCGGAAAAAGGCTACGACTTCAAAGTCGATTACACCGGCGAGATGGGCAGCAACCTGCACGGTGGCCACGACCACGACCGCACCGCGCGCTACAGCGACCAGTTCGGCCTGGGCACCCACCTGGACTTGCAGAAGATCCTCGGCTGGGACGATGCCGAGTTTCAGCTGACCATTACCGAACGCAGCGGCAACAACATCAGCAACGACCGCATCAACGATCCGCGCGTCGGCGGTTTCACCTCGGCCCAGGAAGTCTGGGGACGTGGCCAGACCTGGCGCCTGACGCAGATGTGGTATCAGCAGAAATTCTTCGATCAGAAGCTCGATATCAAGGTCGGCCGTTTCGGTGAGGGCGAAGACTTCAACAGCTTCCCCTGCGACTTCCAGAACCTGGCGTTCTGCGGCTCCCAGGTCGGCAACTGGGCGGGCGACATCTGGTACAACTGGCCGGTCAGCCAGTGGGCGATGCGGGTCAAATATCACCTGACGCCCGAGTTGTACGCGCAGGTTGGCGCCTATGAGCAAAACTCGTCGAACCTGGATCGCGGCAATGGCTTCAAGCTCAGCGGCAGCGGCACCCAGGGCGCGGTCCTGCCGGTGGAGCTGGTGTGGACGCCGAAGCTCAACGGCCTGCCGGGCGAATATCGCGCCGGTTACTACTACAGCAGCGCCAAGGCCACCGACGTCTACAAGGACAGCAACGGCCAGCCTGCCGCCCTGAGTGGCGAGGCCTACCGCAGCGCCTCGAGCAAACACGGCGTGTGGCTGGGCCTTCAACAGCAAGTCACCAGCCTCGCCAGCGACCACTCCCGCGGCTTGAGCCTGTTCGCCAACGGCACAATGCACGACAAGAAAACCAATGCCATCGACAACTACGTCCAGGCCGGCCTTGTCTACAAAGGCCCGTTCGATGCCCGCGCCAAGGACGACATCGGTTTCGCCATGGCCCGCGTGCACGTCAACCCGGCCTTGCGCAAAAACGCCGAGGCGACCAACCAGGCCCATGCCGTCTTCGACTTCGACGATCCGGCCTTCCTGCCACCGCAGGACACCGAATACAGCGCCGAACTCTATTACGGCGTGCACGTTACGAATTGGCTGACCGTACGCCCGAACCTGCAATACATCCGCCATCCCGGTGGCGTTGACCAGGTCGATGACGCGCTGATTGGCGGGATCAAGATCCAGTCGTCGTTCTAAGCAACACCACAAACCCCTGTAGGAGCGAGCTTGCTCGCGATGGACGTGAACGATAACGCTACGAGCCTGACACCCCGCGGCGTTCTCAGGCTTTTCGCGAGCAAGCTCGCTCCTACAGGGACTGCGTCAGCCAAACCGGTTTTATATGAACCCTGCCCGCGCCGGATCGTCATCTACAGTGAACTGGCGCGGGACTACTTGAAACGTCACGGAGAATCACACTATGAGCACTGATGGTGCCTTGGGTCGAAGCCGTCTATTGCCGGCCCTGCTCGGCATACTGCTTCTACTGATGGGCCTGGCCATGCTGGCCGGGGGGATCAAGCTGAGCATGCTCGGCGGCTCGCTGTATTACCTGCTGGCCGGTATCGGCCTGACGCTGACCGGCGTGTTGCTGATCGCCGCCCGCCGCGCAGCGCTGGGCCTGTATGCCCTGGTGCTGTTCGCCAGCACTGTGTGGGCCCTGTGGGAAGTCGGCCTGGACTGGTGGCAACTGGTGCCGCGCCTGGCGCTGTGGTTCGCCCTCGGCGTGGTGATGCTGCTGCCGTGGTTCCGTCGCCCATTGCTGATCAACGGCCCTGCCCCCATGGGCACTGGCGCCTTGAGCGTGGCCGTGGTCCTGGCCGGTGTTACCGCCCTGGCTAGCCAGTTCACCCATCCGGGCGAGACCTTTGGCGAGTTGGGTCGTGACTCGGCTGACATGGCCAGCACTGCGCCACAAATGCCTGACGGAGACTGGCAGGCCTATGGCCGCAGCGAATTCGGTGACCGCTACTCGCCGCTCAAGCAGATCACCCCGGGTAACGTCGGCAAGCTGCAGGAAGCCTGGCGTATCCAGACCGGCGATCTGCCAACCGCCGATGACCCGGTGGAACTGACCAACGAAAACACCCCGCTCAAGGCCAACGGCATGCTCTATGCCTGCACCGCCCATAGCAAGGTGCTGGCGCTGGACCCGGACACCGGCAAGGAACTGTGGCGTTTCGACCCGCAGATCAAGAGCCCGGTGGGCTTCAAGGGCTTCGCCCACATGACCTGCCGTGGCGTGTCGTACTACGACGAAGCCGCTTACGCCAAGTCTGAAACCGCTGCGTCCGCCGTCATCTCCGAGGCCGGCAAAGCCGTTGCCCAGGCTTGCCCGCGTCGCCTGTACCTGCCAACCGCCGATGCACGCCTGATCGCACTCAACGCCGACACCGGCAAGATCTGCGAAGGCTTCGGCACCAACGGTGTGGTTGACCTGACCCAAGGCATCGGCCCGTTCACCGCCGGTGGCTACTACTCCACCTCGCCAGCCGCGATCACCCGTGATCTGGTGATCATGGGCGGCCACGTCACCGACAACGAATCGACCAACGAGCCGTCCGGCGTGATCCGCGCCTACGACGTGCGCGACGGTCATCTGGTATGGAACTGGGACAGCAACAACCCGGACGCCACCGAACCCTTGGCCCCGGGCCAGACCTACAGCCGCAACTCGGCGAACATGTGGTCGCTGGCCAGCGTCGACGAAAAACTCGGCATGGTCTACCTGCCACTGGGCAACCAGACGCCTGACCAGTGGGGCGCCGACCGCACTCCAGGCGCCGAGAAATTCAGCGCCGGCCTGGTCGCCCTGGACCTCGCTACCGGCAAGGTACGCTGGAACTACCAGTTCACCCACCACGACCTGTGGGACATGGACGTTGGCAGCCAGCCAACCCTGCTCGACATGAAAACCGCCGACGGCGTGAAACCTGCGCTGATCGCTCCGACCAAACAGGGCAGCCTGTATGTCCTCGACCGTCGTGACGGCACGCCGATCATCCCGATCAAGGAAATCCCGGTTCCGCAAGGCGCCGTGAAAGGCGACCACACCGCCCCGACCCAGGCCCGTTCGGACCTGAACCTGCTGGCCCCGGAACTGACCGAAAAAGCCATGTGGGGCGCCAGCCCGTTTGACCAGATGCTGTGCCGCATCCAGTTCAAGGAGCTGCGCTACGAAGGTCAGTACACCCCGCCGTCGGAACAGGGCAGCCTGATCTATCCGGGTAACGTCGGCGTCTTCAACTGGGGCGGCGTTTCGGTCGACCCGGTTCGCCAGCTGCTGTTCACCAGCCCGAACTACATGGCCTTCGTCTCGAAAATGGTGCCACGTGCTGAAGTAGCAGCCGGCAGCAAGCGCGAGAGCGAAACAGCGGGCGTGCAACCGAACACGGGCGCACCTTACGCGGTGATCATGCACCCGTTCATGTCGCCGTTCGGCGTACCGTGCCAGGCTCCGGCCTGGGGCTACGTGGCCGGCATCGACCTGACCACCGGCAAAGTCGTGTGGAAACGCAAGAACGGCACCAGCCGCGACAGCTCGCCAATTCCTGTCGGCATGAACCTCGGCGTGCCGAGCATGGGCGGCTCGATCGTCACCGCAGGCGGCGTCGGCTTCCTCAGCGGCACCCTGGACCAGTACCTGCGCGCCTACGACGTCAACACCGGCAAAGAGCTGTGGAAAGCTCGCCTGCCGGCTGGCGGCCAGGCTACGCCGATGACCTACACCGGCAAGGACGGCAAGCAGTACGTGCTGTTGGTCGTCGGTGGCCACGGCTCGCTGGGCACCAAGATGGGTGACTATGTGATTGCGTACAAACTGTCGGAATAAGTTTCAGCGGCAGTAAACATCAAAGGCGACTCCCCCACAGGAGTCGCCTTTTTTGTTGCCACCACAAAACCACTCTGTAGGAGCGAGCTTGCTCGCGATGGTGTGTCAGGCAAATTGATGCCGACTGACACACCATCGCGAGCAGGCTCGCTCCTACAGGGGGCCGGTGTCATGCCGAAATCCAGCTAACCTGTCTCTGCGCTGAACACGCCTTCGAAACACCGCGTTGCAGAAAATGACCGTTGAAACCACCGCCAACCTGCCCCATCTAAGACCCATACCCATTGCGCAGGTGCCCCCATGAGCGACCAGCAAGAATTCCCCGAACACCCGAGCGAATACGCAGACCCGGAAAACGCACCGCACCACACAGCCGGCAAAGGCCTGGCCCTGCCCGGCCAGAACCTACCGGACAAGGTCTACATCATCCCGATCCACAACCGACCGTTTTTCCCGGCCCAGGTGCTGCCGGTCATCGTCAACGAAGAGCCGTGGGCCGAGACGCTCGACCTGGTAGCCAAGTCCGGACACAACTCTCTGGCCCTGTTCTACATGGACACGCCCCAGGAAGACCCGCGCCACTTCGACACCTCGGCCCTGCCGCTCTACGGCACCCTGGTCAAGGTGCACCACGCCAGCCGCGAAAACGGCAAGCTGCAGTTCGTCGCCCAGGGCCTGACCCGTGTACGTCTGAAGACCTGGCTCAAGCATCACCGCCCGCCGTACCTGGTGGAAGTCGAATACCCGCACCAGCCCACCGAGCCGACCGACGAGGTCAAGGCCTATGGCATGGCGCTGATCAATGCGATCAAGGAACTGCTGCCGCTCAACCCGCTGTACAGCGAAGAGCTGAAGAACTACCTCAATCGCTTCAGCCCCAACGACCCGTCGCCGCTGACCGATTTCGCCGCCGCGCTGACCTCGGCCACCGGTAGCGAACTGCAGGAAGTGCTCGACTGCGTGCCCATGCTCAAGCGCATGGAGAAAGTCCTGCCGATGCTGCGCAAGGAAGTCGAGGTCGCGCGCCTGCAGAAAGAGATTTCCGCCGAAGTTAACCGCAAGATCGGTGAACATCAGCGCGAGTTCTTCCTCAAGGAACAACTCAAGGTCATCCAGCAGGAGCTGGGCCTGACCAAGGACGACCGCAGCGCCGACCTTGAACAGTTCGAGCAACGACTGACCGGCAAGGTGCTGTCGTCGCAAGCGCAAAAGCGCATCGAAGAAGAGATGAACAAGCTGTCGGTGCTGGAAACCGGCTCGCCCGAGTACGCAGTCACCCGTAACTACCTCGACTGGGCAACCTCGGTGCCGTGGGGCGTCTACGGCGAGGACAAACTCGACCTCAAGCACGCGCGCAAGGTGCTGGACAAACATCACGCCGGCCTCGACGACATCAAGGACCGCATCCTCGAATTCCTCGCGGTCGGGGCGTACAAAGGCGAGATCAGCGGCTCCATCGTACTGCTGGTCGGTCCGCCGGGCGTGGGCAAGACCAGCGTCGGCAAATCCATCGCCGAATCCCTGGGCCGGCCGTTCTATCGTTTCAGCCTCGGCGGCATGCGCGACGAAGCCGAGATCAAGGGCCACCGCCGCACCTACATCGGCGCGCAGCCGGGCAAACTGGTCCAGGCGTTGAAAGACGTCGAAGTGATGAACCCGGTGATCATGCTCGACGAGATCGACAAGATGGGCCAGAGCTACCAGGGCGACCCGGCCTCGGCGCTGCTGGAAACCCTCGATCCGGAACAGAACGTCGAATTCCTCGACCACTATCTGGACCTGCGTCTGGACCTGTCGAAAGTGTTGTTCGTGTGCACCGCCAACACCCTCGATTCGATCCCCGGCCCGCTGCTGGACCGGATGGAAGTGATCCGCCTGTCGGGTTACATCACCCAGGAAAAAGTCGCCATCGCCAAACGTCACCTGTGGCCCAAGCAGCTTGAGAAAGCCGGCGTGTCCAAGAGCAGCCTGAGCATCAGCGACAGCGCGCTCAAGGCGTTGGTCGACGGTTATGCCCGTGAAGCCGGCGTGCGCCAGCTGGAAAAAAACCTCGGCAAACTGGTGCGCAAGGCGGTGATGAAACTGCTCGACGAGCCGCAGGCTGTGATCAAGCTCGGGCCGAAAGACCTGGAGGCCTCCCTCGGCAAGCCGGTGTTCCGCAACGAGCAGGTGCTGGCGGGTGTCGGCGTGATCACCGGGTTGGCCTGGACCAGCATGGGCGGCGCCACCCTGCCGATCGAAGCCACGCGCATCCACACCCTCAACCGTGGGTTCAAGCTCACCGGGCAGCTGGGTGACGTGATGAAAGAGTCGGCGGAGATCGCCTACAGCTACGTCAGCTCGCACCTGAAGTCGTATGGCGGCGATCCGAAGTTCTTCGACGAAGCCTTCGTCCACCTGCACGTGCCGGAAGGCGCCACGCCGAAAGACGGCCCGAGCGCCGGCGTGACCATGGCCAGCGCCCTGCTGTCGCTGGCGCGCAACCAGCCGCCGAAAAAAGGCGTGGCCATGACCGGCGAACTGACGTTGACCGGGCATGTATTGCCGATTGGCGGGGTGCGGGAAAAAGTGATTGCGGCGCGGCGGCAGAAGATCTTCGAACTGATTCTGCCAGAGGCCAACCGCGGGAACTTCGAGGAGCTACCGGAATACCTGACGGAAGGCATTACCGTGCACTTTGCCAAGCGCTTTGCGGATGTGGCGAAGGTGCTGTTCTGATATATCACTAGCGCCTGCTCCATCGTCTTCGCGAGCAAGCCCGCTCCCACATTTGATCGCGTAATCAGCAAGCCACTCGGTCTGATGTGGGAGCGGGCTTGCTCGCGAAGGCGTCGGTACTCACAACACCAATTCCCGCAGCTGTCACACTTTGTCTCATCTCGGTTATGCTCGCCGTTCGTCGTGAACGCCGGAGCCACTGACCTCATGTCCCCCATTCGCCTGCTTGTCCCCCTCGCCCTCGCCTTGCTGGCCGCGTGTGCCACGCAACCGAAACAGAACGTGACCGTGGAAAAACAAAGCGAATGTCCGGTGAAACTCACCAACGGGCAAAACCTGATCCTGACCCTGCCGAGCAATCCGACCACGGGTTATCGCTGGGCGATCCAGGATTCGGCTGGTGGTGTCTTGCACGCCCTGGGGCCAGAGGTTTATCGAAACCCGGAAGATGCCGGCATCGTCGGCGCGGCCGGGGTATCGACCTGGCGCTTCCAGGCGTTTGCGACCGGCACCGGGCGTTTGCGCCTGACCTCGCAACAGCCGTGGGCGCCGGAAGTGCTGCCGGTCGAATCCTTCGACTGCGCGATCTCGGTTAACTGACCGTGGGTTGGCTGATTCTGGCGCTAATGGGCGCGGTAACCTTTCTTTACGGCCTGAGCGTGCATGCGTCTCTCCTGTGCCTGCTGGTCAAGCCACTGCCGGTGCTGGCGCTGCTCGGGTGGCTGCACGACGCACCGCCCGGCGAATATCGACGCTGGATCAGCCTGGGCTTGATCTTCTCCTTGCTCGGCGACGTGCTGCTGGCGTGGCCGGGGGACTTGTTCGTGTTTGGCTTGGGCGCGTTTCTGGTTGCGCATCTGGCCTATCTGAAAGCCTACCTGAGCGATTGCCGGCGTCCGGCGTTGCTGCCGCTGTTCATTGCCCTCAGTGTCGGCGCCATTCTGCTGGGAATTCTGATTTCCCATGGGCTGGGGCCATTGTTGATCCCGGTTATCGTCTACGGCCTGGCGATCAGCGCCATGCTCTGGCGCGCCCTCGCGCGGCTCGGTACCGATGTTTCCAAGCGTTCAGCGCTGCTGGCGGCGGGCGGGGCCGTGGCGTTTGTGTTTTCCGACAGTGTGATTGGCATCAGCCGTTTCGTAGTGCCATTCGACGCGGCGCCTTACGTGATCATCCTCAGTTATTGGCTGGGGCAATGGGGGATCACCGCTTCGGCGTTTGGCACAAAACCGCGCTGAATTCTTCGCGAGCAAGCCCGCTCCCACATTGGAATGCGGTCAAATGTGGGAGCGGGCT
>NZ_JBGLYV010000102.1:0-19835 GCF_047304225.1 Pseudomonas sp. Pseusp3
GTAGGAGCGAGCTAGCTCGCGATGGACGTCAACGATGACGCGGGCTGCCTGAATGCCTGCGGTGTCCTGGCGTTTTTAGCGAGCAAGCTCGCTCCTACAGAGGGAACGCGTTCAGTTGCGATCAGGTCGGCTGTCAGGCCGCCTTGGTTTGGCTTTTGCTTTTGATCTTCTTGCCCCCTCGAGAGGCCGAACGTCAGGGGCAAGAGCCCTTGGTTACTTGGGGCCGAGCGGGGCGATGAGCGTCACCGGACAAATACCATTGCGGGCCGCTATCCTTGGGCCAAGCATATCCAACAGGTTGCCCCATGCTTGAAGTCCACGGCGTTTTCAAAAGCTACGCCACACCGCAAGGGCCGCTGCCGGTGCTGCAAGGCGTCGACCTGACGCTCAGGCCCGGCAGCAGCCTGGCGCTGATGGGCGAGTCGGGCAGTGGCAAAAGCACCTTGCTGCACTTGATCGCCGGGCTGGACAAGGTCGATCGCGGCAGCATCCGCAGTGGCGAGCATCGTCTGGAGCAGATGAATGAAGGGCAACTGGCGAACTGGCGCCGTACGGAAATCGGCCTGGTGTTCCAGCAATTCAACCTGATCGGCAGCCTGCGGGTCGAAGACAACCTGGCGATTCAGGCGCGTCTGGCGGGGCGCCATGATCCACGCTGGCAAGCGCACTTGGTGCGACGCCTGGGCTTGGGCGAGTTGCTGCGACGCTACCCGGAGCAACTGTCCGGCGGTCAGCAGCAACGGGTCGCACTGGGCCGGGCGCTGGCGTCACGCCCGCCATTGCTGCTGGCCGACGAGCCCACCGGCAGCCTCGATGAAACCACCGGCGCCGAGGTGTTGCAGTTGCTTCTGGAATTGCTCGACGACAGCCCCACCAGCCTGTTGATGGTCACCCACAGTCCCGGCGTGGCGGCGCGGCTGGCGGAAAAAGCCTTGCTGTGCGGTGGTCGCCTGGCCAGTGCGGGCGAGCGCTGACATGCGCATCTTTGGCGAAACCCTGCGCGCACTACTCAGCCACTGGCGGCAGCACCCGGTGCAGTTTTTCAGTGTGCTGACCGGGTTGTGGCTGGCCACCAGTCTGTTGACCGGCGTCCAGGCACTCAACAGCCAGGCCCGCGACAGCTATGCCCGCGCCAGTCAGTTGATCGGCGGCGAACCTCAGGCCAGCCTCGGTGCGCCCGGTGGCGGCTCCTTCCCTCAGCAATGGTTTATCGATCTGCGCCAGGCGGGGTGGCCCGTGTCACCGGTGCTGCAAGGGCGGGTCACCCTCAAGGGGCACGAAGAACAGCGCTTGCAGCTGATGGGCATCGAGCCGGTGTCGCTGCCGGCCGGCGCGGCGGTGGCCGGGCAGGCCTTGGCGATTGAGCAGGTTGTCGGCTTTTTCAGCCCGCCGGGCAGTACCTGGATCTCGTCACAGACTTTGCAGGCACTGGGTTTGCGCGAAGGTGACCGGCCCTTGAACCTGGCTGGCGCGGCACTGCCGCCGCTGCATGTGCAGGCCGATATGGCGCCTGGTGTGCTGCTGATGGACATCGGTTTTGCCCAGCAGATTCTGGGGTTGCCGGATCAACTGTCGCGACTGCTGTTACCGAAGGGTTTCACCGCGCCGCTGCCGGAAGCGTTCAAGGGACAGTTGCAACTCAAGAGCGCCGGTGAAGAAAACAACCTGACGCGCCTCACCGAAAGCTTTCACCTGAACCTCGATGCCCTGGGGGTACTGTCGTTCGTGGTCGGTCTGTTCATCGTGCACGCGGCCATCGGGTTGGCACTGGAGCAGCGGCGAAGCTTGCTCCGGACCTTGCGTGCCTGCGGTGTGAGTGCGCGGATGCTGATCGCTTGCCTCACCGTCGAACTGGGCGGATTGGCCCTGATCGGCGGTGTGGCCGGGGTGGTCAGCGGCTACCTGCTGGCCGGCATGCTGTTGCCGGATGTCGCCGCCAGCCTGCGCGGCTTGTACGGTGCCGAAGTGGCGGGGCAGTTGAGCCTCAGCCTGGCATGGTGGTTCAGCGGTATCGGCCTGAGCTTGATCGGCGCGATGCTGGCCGGGGTCAACAGTCTGCTGCGGGCAGCGCGTTTGCCCTTGTTGGCGCTGGCCGACCCGCAGGCCTGGCATCAGGCCCATGCCCGCTGGTTGCTGCGCCAGGGCGCGGTGGCGGCAATGGCCGGGGTGATTGCGCTGCTGGCGCTGATCTTCGGCGACAGCCTGGTCAGTGGCTTCGTCTTGATGGCGGCGCTGTTGATCGGCGCCGCACTGGCACTGCCGGTGGTGCTCAGTTCGCTGCTCAATTTCGGCTCGCAGCGCAGTCGCTCGGTGCTTGGCCAATGGTTTGTCGCCGATTGCCGCCAGCAATTACCGGCGCTGAGCCTGGCATTGATGGCACTGCTGTTGGCCATGGCGGCGAATATCGGGGCCGGCAGCATGACTGCCGGGTTTCGCCAGACCTTCAGCGACTGGCTCGAACAACGGCTGACGGCCGAGCTTTACCTCAACCCACAGAACCCGGCCCAGGCCCGGGAGCTGCACAGCTGGCTCAACCAGCAGCCGCAACTGGCGGCGGTGCTGCCCAACTGGCAGGTGTCGATCCAGTTGCAGGGTTGGCCGACGGACCTGTCCGGGATCATCGACCACCTGACCTATCGCCAGCACTGGCCACTGCTCGAAGCCTTGGGCGATGACCCTTGGGAGCGACTGGCCAAGGACGATGCGGTGATGCTCAGCGAACAACTGGCCCGGCGCCTGCACGTGCGACTGGGCGATCACCTGACGCTGCCGACGCCCCTGGGCTCGTGGTCGCCACGGGTCGTCGGGATCTACGCCGACTATGGCAATCCCAAGGGCCACATTCTGGTGAATATCGGCCACCTGTTGCGCGGCTGGCCGCAACTGACTCCGAACCGCTTCAACCTGCGCATCGATCCGGCGTCGATCCCGGCGTTCGTCACGGCGTTGCAGGCGCGTTTTACCCTGGACGACAGCCGTATCGTCGATCAGGCGCGGCTCAAGGGCTGGTCCACGCAAGTCTTCGAACGCACCTTCGCCGCCACCGCCGCGCTCAACAGCCTGACGCTGTGTGTGGCCGGGGTGGCGTTGTTCATCAGTCTGTTGACTCAAAGCCAGAGTCGTCTCGGGCAACTGGCGCCGCTGTGGGCGCTGGGCGTGACACGTCGGCATCTGATGTTGCTCAACCTCGGGCAGACCTGGTTGCTGGCGCTGCTGACCCTGGTGCTGGCGTTGCCGTTGGGCATCGCCCTGGCGTGGTGCCTGGACACGGTGATCAACGTGCAGGCCTTTGGCTGGCGCCTGCCGCTGCGGGTGTTTCCATGGCAACTGCTGCAGTTGATGGGGCTGGCGCTGGTGGCGACGTTACTGGCCTCGGCCTGGCCGTTGTACCGTTTGTACCGCACGCAACCAGCGGATCTGCTGCGGACGTTTGCCCATGAAGATTAAGCTCGGCGTGTTGCTCCTGGCGCTGCTGGCGAGCGGTTGCGATCAACCGGCACCGGCAGAAAAGGGTTTTGCCGGGCTGGGCAACCAGGCTGCTGCGTTCACCCCGGTGGTGCCCGGTCGGGTGTTCAGCTTCCCGGCGGATCACGGCCCGCACGACGGCTTTCGCATCGAATGGTGGTACATCACGGCCAACCTCAAGGACGATCAGGGGCATGAGTTCGGCGCACAATGGACGTTGTTCCGCAGTGCCTTGAAAGCCGCCCCCGAACTGACAGGTTGGCAGAATCAAACAATCTGGCTCGGTCACGCGGCGGTGACGTCGGCGACGGCGCATCACGCGGCTGAGCGTTATGCCCGTGGCGGCGTCGGCCAGGCCGGTGTCAGCGTCGCGCCGTTCAATGCATGGATCGACGACTGGCAATTGCGCAGTCAGGCGACTGCCGACAATCCGTTGGCCGACCTGCTGCTCAGCGCTCGCGACCAGCGTTTCAGCTACCGCTTGCGGTTGACCTCGACAGGTCCGCTGGTGCTTCAGGGGGACCAGGGCTTCAGCCAGAAATCCGAACAGGGCCAAGCCTCCTATTACTACAGCCAGCCGTTTTTCCAAGCCAGCGGCACCCTGGACATCGATGGCCAAACCTATCAGGTCAGCGGCCCGGCCTGGCTCGACCGCGAATGGAGCAGCCAGCCCCTGACGGCCAACCAGAGCGGCTGGGACTGGTTCTCCCTGCACCTGGACAGCGGCGAGCAGGTGATGCTGTATCGCATGCGGCAAAAGGATGGCGCGCCTTACCTCACCGGCACCTGGATCGACGCCCGGGGCCAGACACAATTGCTCCACGCCAGCGACATCAGCCTGACGCCACAAGACACCGCCCGCGTGGCCGGGCGCGAAATGCCCGTGCGCTGGTTGATCAAGATCCCCGCCAGACACCTTGATATCGCCATCACCGCGCTCAATCCCCAGGCCTGGATGGATTTGCGCATTCCTTACTGGGAAGGCCCGGTACGTCTCAGTGGCAGCCACGCCGGGAACGGATATCTGGAAATGACCGGGTATTAGTACCCTGCGCCACGAAAGTCAGCGGCCCGCCGCGACCACTCGCTAAACAGCGTCTATGCTCATCGCACACATGGCGTTGAGCCTGTTTCAACGTCGTCTGTTGCCATCTATCACAGGGAACGTTCTGCCTATGAAACGCCACGTACTGACCAAAGCCATCACCCTCGCTACTTTGCTGTCGACCGCCAGTTTTGCCGCGGTAGCCGCCGATATCCCGTTGTCCGAAGTCGTGGTGGTTGATAAGGTTTCCACCAAAGTCGTTTCCGTAGATACCGCGAACCATTCCGTGGTCCTTAAAGGCCCGCAGGGTAATGAGTTCCCGGTGCAATTGACCGAAAAGGCGAAAAACCTCAAAAACCTCAAGGTCGGCGATACCGTCGATATCAAGGTCACCAGCGCCGTTGCAGCCTACCTCGACACTGACGTCGACAAAGGCCTGCCAGGCACCGCCGAAGCCAGTGGCGAAGTGCGCGCAGCACCCGGTAGCGCCAACCCCGGCGGCGAAGCTTACCGTCAGGTGAAAGTGCAGCTGAAAATCACCCATATTGACCTGAAGAAAAACCAGGTGACCTTCGAAAACCCGGAAGGCAAGTCCAAGACGGTTGACGTCAAGCGACCTGAAGTTCAGGCCAAACTCAAGGACCTGAAAGTCGGGCAAAGCGTGAACGTGGTTTACACCGATATATTGACGGTGACCAGCAAGCACTGAAATTGAATATTGGCTCTAAACGGGTTGATTGTTTTTGTGCGGGTTTTGTATAGGAATAATCAACTCTATTGGTCGAACTGGTGAGTTCGTTGTTCTGTGCTGGATTGGATTTAAATCGACATCTAATTAAATATGGTGTCGATAAATTTCATGTTCAGCACACGGACATATTTAGCTACTTCTACTAAAATGCTTTCCGTTCGCCCAGTGCAGGGCTCTTTACCAGTGCATGGATTGCCGAGGCCAGTGCACTGGGCGAACCCTTTGTATGCTGTATTGAAAGTTTCGGATATAAAAAAACGGGCGTCCTGCAGGTCGCCCGTTTTTTTTGCCGAGTCCTGTTTTTACACAGTTGTGAAATGTCGTTCAGTCCTGTTTTTTATTGACTTGAACAACATCGGCCAACGCGGCGAAACACTGTTCGATCGAACGCTGCTGGCTCTGGGCATACAGCCCCAGTTCATCGATCGTCGGCCGGCCCAGGGCCTTTTCGAACGCCTGCTGATTGGAGTGCACACCGTAGCGGGCCTGCGCCGCGTCCCCCAGGTTTGACTGGAAAATCCCCGCCGCGCTGACCGGCAGGAAATCTTCGTACACCAGCGGTTCAACCCGCAGGTAACCGCCGCTGAGCAGGTCTTCCAGGGCGGCGTTTTTCAGGTCGCCTGCCGCCAGGCCTTTTTCCGTCACGAAGTAGCGGAAGTAAGCCAGGTCCTGTTGGCGCATGCCTTCCCAGGTGTCGGGGAACTCGTTGAAATGCTGCGCCATCAGGGCGTTGTAGCGCGCGGCGTTGGCTTCGCTGGGGAAGTCCTTGAGTTCGTCCCGTGCGGCATTGAGCAAGCGGTCGTACAGTGCGCGGCCCTTGGGCGTGAGGGCGGCACCGCGCTGTTCGATCTCGCCGAAGCGGGCGCTGTGACTGCCGCGAGCCTCGTTTTGATCGGTGAAGGCAATCGGTTCGTCGAGGGCCTTGAAACTGGTCTGGCGCAGCAGGATCGGGCACTGGCGGCGGGGCGGGCCTTCGATCACCGCTTTGGGGGTGATGCCATGGACCGGCATTTGCGCCTGGACGATGTCAATGTCCAGGGTCCGTGGTGTCAGGTGATTGATGTGCGGTCCCTTGAACGCCACCACGTCGGCGATCAGCCGATGCTGGGCGCTGAGCTTTTGATACTGCTCGGCGGTGACAGTGGCGCTGTGGTGCCAGCGAAAGGTTTCCAGGGCCTGTTCGACGAACTCCAGGGCTTCCTGTTCGGTCAGGCCACCCCGGGTTTCGGCACGCTCGATGAGCGTGAGGGCCGTGGGGGTGAAGATCGAGCGCTTGTCGAGCATCGACTGGGCAAACGCACGCAGTTCCAGGTCTTCGATCAATTCCAGGCGCAGAAGCGAGGTGAACACCCGGAACGGGCTGACCTGCAACGACGCTTCGTGCACCGCGCGAAACGCCGTGGAATGTACCGGCACGCCGGCCGGTGTCAGGTCGTAGTAACCCACCGGTTGCATGCCCATCACCGCGAACAGGCGGGCGAGGGTCGCCAGTTCATCGGCCGTACCGACACGGATCGCCCCATGTCGCTCCAGGTCCAGGCGCTCGATTTCGCCGGTACTCGTGAGCTGCTGCAGGAGTTGCGGGTCGCTTTCCAGCGCGTGACGGTTGGTCTGTTCCACCAGTTCCATCAACGCGCCGTACAACGGCACTTCCTCGCGGTACATGTCGGACATCGCTTTGGAGAAGCGTTGGCGGATCAGGTCAGGGCTGACGAAGTTCGGGTGATTCATGAACAGGATTCCTGGCGCGGTGACGTAAAGGATGGACGAAAGATCGCAGCCTTCAGCGACGCCGACAAACGAAGTTTCTGACGAACTTCATTCTGCAAAGGACTGCAAGGGGGCGTTCTCAATTAGTTTCCCCACCGCGTTGTCGCCTTAAAGCTGGCCAGGCAAGGCGTAGGCCGCTGGGAATGGTTGTTCCCTTTCCAAGGCCTGCAACGCAGCATGGCCAGCTTTAAGGCACAACCCGAAGGGCCGGGCCTGCTGTTGTGCAGGGCTGTGTTGCTCGAAGCTGATTTGGAATGACCAAACTGCGCTTCTCGCGCCTTGCCCTGCACAACAGCAGACCCGGCGCGGTGGGGAAACTAATTGAGAACGCCCCCTAATGCTGTCGTTGATCCTGTGGGCTCTCCGAGCGCAGCGATGCCAAAAACTCGCGATACAGACGCGCCGAACCGGTGGGGGCTTCCACCATGGGCATGTGCCCGATGGCGTCCCAGATATGCACGCGCAAGTCGACGATGCCCTTGCTCCAGACCGCTACGCTGCTGACATCGATCAGCCGGTCCTTGCGCCCCCACAGCAACAGCGCCGGGGCGCTGATGTCGGACAGGTGCGGTTCCATCGGCGGGCTGGCACGGAACTCCCGGAAGATTTCTTCCAGCTCCTCGCGGGACTGTTCATAACGCTGGGCGACGGCATCGAGCACCAGCTTCGGTACCCAGGGTGGCGAAGCCATGGTCATGGCGTAGAAACGCCGGAATTCTTCCCGCGAATGAATCAGAAACGGGTTGTGGCCCTTGGCCAGATGCCGCTCGAGGTCACTGGGCTCGGGCGAGGTGACGCCGGCCGGGTCGATCAGGGCCAAGGACACAATGCGCTCCGGGTAGTTGGCCGCGAGCCACGCGGCCATGTAGCCGCCCATGGAGTTGCCGATGACATGCACTTTCTCGACCCCGCACACGTCCAGCAGCTGGATCATGCGCTTGGCCTGCAGCGGGATGTCGTAGCCGCCGCCGGCCTTGAATCCGGTTTCGCCATGGCCGGCGATGTCCGGGATGATCACCCGATGGCTGCCGACAAAGTGCCGGGCGAAACGCAGCCAGAGGTTCTTGTCGGCGCTGAAGCCATGGAGCATCAGCACATTGCTGGTGGCTTCGTATGGCCCGCCTTGCCAGGTCGAGACGGTCATCTCGGGGATGGGCACGACGATTTTGTGCAACCGGTACAGCTTGGCCTCGGCCGCCATGTTCAAGTCGTAGAGCCAGTAGCCGATGGCCGGGTAGGTCAGCCAGCTCCAGGCGACGAAAACTGCGAGAACGACGAATAACAAAAGCATCATGCGTCTCCCTTCTATCTGCTCAGGACAAAATGTGATCGGCGGGTTTCAGCGCTCGGGTCAAGCGATGAAAACTGAAGCTGAACCCCGGAAACATGGCAATCACATGACCGCTCTTGCTTTGGTACCAACTGTGGCAACCACCGGACTTCCACACGGTACGTTCCATTTCCCGGTGGATCATTTCAGTGTAGGTACGTTCCGCCTCATGGCGAACTTCGATGCTGCGTAAACCTCGAGTCTTCAAGGTGCGAATGCAATCGAGGATGTAGTTCATCTGGGATTCGATGATGAACAGCGCCGAGGTGTGGCCGATGCCGGTGTTCGGCCCGGTGACGATGAACAGATTGGGGAAGTCGGGCAGGGCGGTGCCGAGGTAGGCCCGCGGGTATTGCGCCCAGACCTCTTGCAGACGGGTACCGTTTTTGCCCGTTACCGGGTAGGAAATCACCCCGTCGGTGGCGTCGTAGCCGGTGGACCAGACGATCAGGTCCAGGTCGATGTGGTGGCCATCGAGGCTAACGATGCCTGTTTCGTCGATGGACGCGATGCCTTGCTCGCGGCTGTGCAGCGTCACGTTGCGGCGGGCCAGTGCCGGGTACAGCGTGCTGGACAGGATCACCCGTTTGCAGCCGATGGTGTAGTCCGGCGTCAGTTTGCGCCGCAGTTCGGCGTCCGGTACCTGGCGTTTGAGAAAGCGCAGGGCCTGGCGCTGGACCATGTGCACCGCCGGCTTCGAATACTTGAAGGCGATCACCCGGGTTTCGAATTGCCAGTAGATTCCCCAGCGCAGCAGCTTGTAGGCGGGCTTGAGCCCCAGCAGCCAGCGCTGCAAGCGGCCGAAGCTGCGGTCAGCCCGAGGCAGTACCCAGTGAGGCGTGCGCTGGAATACATGCAAGTGCCCGACGTCCGGGGCAATCGCTGGAATGACCTGGGCCGCACTGGCACCGCTGCCGACGATGGCCACGCGTTTTTGCCGGTAGTCGCAGGTGTGATCCCAGTTGTTGGTGTGGAAAGTCTTGCCCCGAAAGCGCTCCTGTCCGTCGAAGTGCGGCACCACCGGTTGACTCAGCGGCCCGGTCGCGTTGATCAGGAACTGCGCGCAAAACGTGCCTTTGCCCGCGGTGAACACCGTCCAGCGCCTGTTGGCCTCGTCCCATTCGATGCGCACGACATTGGCGTCCAGTTCCACTTTGTCCCGCAGGCCGAAGTGTTCCACCACATGGCGGGTGTAGCGATGCAGTTCGGCCTGTCCGGCGAACATTTGCGTCCATTGATACGGGGCGAAAGACAAGGAGTACAGCGGCGAGGGCACGTCGACTGCCGCGCCGGGGTAGGTGTTCTGGCACCAGGTGCCACCGAAGAAGTCCCGTCGCTCCAGCAGGCGGAAATCGTCGATGCCGGCCTTGAGCAAATTGATTGCGGCACATTGGCCACCAAAACCGCTGCCGATGATCAATACTTGAAAGGTCTGCATGGGCCTCCTCTTATGGTCATTGATCAATCCCTTCTTTCATGTATAGCCGTTTCTGGAGACGAGGCTTTTGCTTTTATGCGAGCGTGATGCAGCGATATTCAGCCCGCAAGCCGGTGATGGCTATTTAATCTCACCCTGATAGACTCCAGAGCAGAGGCACAGGCTGTTATCGCATTCCGTCGAGTGGTACAGAGGCCCTATGGCAAAAACGGGAGGAAGGGGGGTTTCATTAGCCAGGAGGCTCTATACATCGCGAATCCTGGGGTTGGCCCTGGGATTGGTGTGCGTGAGCGCGGCGATGTATCCACTCGATCCAGCGCCTTGGGTCTGGGGTTTCATGTGGTTCAATGGCATGGTCTGGCCGCACCTGGCATACCAATGGGCGCGCCGGGCCAGGACGCCCTATCATGCCGAACACCGCAACCTGCTGATCGATGCCTTTCTCGGTGGCTTCTGGATTGCCGCGATGCAATTCAATCCACTGCCCAGCGCGACCACCATTTCCATGATGGCCATGAACAACGTGGCCATCGGCGGCTTGCGCTTCCTGCTGGCCGGGACGGCCGCGCAAGTACTGGGCATCTGTGTCGGCCTGCAGATTTTCGCCCCGGCGTTCATTCCTGCCACCAGCCCGGTGCAGCTCTATGCCTGTTTGCCGTTGCTGTGCCTGTATCCGCTGGCGCTGGGCTGGATCTGCTTTCGTCAGGCCCATACCCTTGGCCGTCAAAAACGTGAGCTGCTGGCACTGAGCCGCACCGACAGCTTGACCGGCCTGCTGAACCATGGCGCCTGGAAGGACCAGCTGGAAGTCGAGTTCCAGCGTTGCAAACACCAGCAAAAAGGCGGGGCGATTGCCCTGATCGACATCGACCATTTCAAGGCCATCAACGACACCTGCGGCCATGTTGCCGGCGATATCGTCTTGCGCCAATTGAGCAAAATGCTCAAGCAGAACCTGCGGGCGACCGATGTGGCAGGGCGCTACGGCGGTGACGAGTTCTGCGTGATCCTTCCGGACCTGCCCCTGAACCGCGCCGCCGCCGTCATGGATGCCCTGCGTGATCGCTTCGCCACCTTGGGGTACGAGCAGAGCCCGGCGCTGAAAGTCAGCCTGAGCATTGGCCTGGCGTCATTCAACCCGGCCCATTGCGACGCGACGCTTTGGCTCAACGACGCCGATCATGCGCTATACGAAGCCAAGACCACCGGGCGTAACCGGGTGATCTGTTGCGGTGACGGGAAACCCTATCGCGAACTGCTCGACTCGGCGTGACCGCTCACCGCAAAACCTGTGGGAGCGGGCTTGCCCGCGAAGGCGGTGTGTCAGGCAGCGTGGGTGTTGGCTGTGATGGCCTCTTCGCGAGCAAGCCCGCTCCCACAAATGATCGCGGGTGGACGCAAATGATCTGCTCACCGCAAGCCCACTGTGGGAGCGGGCTTGCTCCGGGCGGCGATCCGACGAAGGCGGCGTGTCGGTTTAAAGCGTCATTCCTTCACGCTCATGAACTCCTCCGCGTAGCGGATGTATTCCTCCGGTTGCGTGTAGGTGTGCGTCAGCTCGGTCGCGCTCAGGTCCGATGTCTGGGTGAGGATCTGGCGTTGCTCGCGCAGGCTGTCGTAGGTCGCCTTGATCGCGGCGAAGTACGCGCCATGGCCGTCGATGGTTACGCGCACACCCAGTTCGGCCAGGCGCTTGTCATCGCGTAGCAGCGGGTTGCCGTAGGTCACCAGCATCAGCGGCACGCTCAGGTGCTCGGCGATCTGCTCCAGATGGTCGAAGTCCTTTACACCCACCATGCAGATGCCGTCGGCCCCGGCGCGCTGGTATTGGCGTGTGCGGCTGATGATTTCCTGAACCGGCAGGATCCCCGCGTGGGTACGGGCGATGATCGCCATTTCCTTATCGCAGCGGGCTTCCAGTGCCGCACGGATCTTGCCGACGCCTTCGGCGACCGTGATCAGGTCGGTGGATTTGCGGCCGAACTGCGCGGGCAGCAGGGTGTCTTCGATGGTCAGCGCGGCGACGCCGGCACGCTCGAGTTCGACGATGGTGCGCATGACGTTGAGCGCGTTGCCGTAGCCGTGGTCGGCGTCGGCAATCACCGGCAACTGGGCGACGCGGCCGATACGGGTGGCCTGTTCTGCGAACTCGCTGAGGGTGATCAGGGCAAAGTCAGGGGCGCCCAGCACTTGCAACGAGGCAACCGAACCACCGAGGATCCCGACTTCGAAGCCCAGGTCGGCGGCGATACGGGCCGACATCGGGTCGAAAACCGAGGCTGTGTGGTAGCAGGTGTCGGAGGCGAGCAGTTGGCGAAAATTGCGGCGCAAATCTTGATGGGAAAGCCTGGACATATGAGTTCCACCAATGGAATGGAAGGGCTTGAGCAAAAGTGTCAACGCCGAAGAAATAAAAGGCTATCACGCGCGTAGGGGGAGAATGATGACGAATTTGCCGGGTTCGGCAGATTGACGTTGCAACGATGAACCTGATGAGTCACGCCGCCACGGTCTGTTGCCGTTGGTCAAGCAACGGCACGGCGCGCACCGAGTCACCGGGTTGCAGTTGCAAGCGCTTGGCGGTCAGGCGATCAACCACCAGGCTGTTGCCCGCCTGTAGGGCCGTGGCGCAGGTAATGCGACAGTTTTCCAGGCGGCGATTGTGAATCAGCCAGATCGGCGCTTTATCGTCTGGCGAGCCGATGACCAGAGACAGCGGTTGGCTGTCGCGCACGGTGCGGATCGCGGAAACCGGGGCTTCAATGACCGGTCCGCCGTCGAAGATATCGATGTGGCCCTTATGGGCAAAGCCTTCGGCGCTGAGGATTTTCAGGGCCGGCGCGGTATTCGGGTGGGCCTTGCCGATCACCGCCTGGGCCTGTTCGGTGAGCAGGCAGGTGTACAGCGGCTGGCGTGGCATCAGTTCGGCGATGAACGATTTGTTGCCCAGCCCGGACAAGTGGTCGGCATGACTGAAATCCATCTTGAAAAAGTGCCGGCCGAGGCTGTCCCAAAACGGTGAGCCACCTCGTTCGTCGGCACTTCCGCGTAATTCGGCGATGAGCCGGTCGCCAAACAGCTGGGTAAATTCGGCCACAAACAACAAACGCCCGAGCGACAGCAAGCGACCGTTGCTTCCCTGGCGCTGATCGGGGCGCAGGTACAACGAGCAGACTTCCGATTGCCCAGTCAATTCATTGCTCAGGAACAGGGTCGGGATCTGGCGCTGGATACCCAGGTCCGGTGAAGTACTGACCGTCAGTCCGACCCGGTAGTTGTACCAGGGCTCGCGCAGGCCGACCCCACCTTTCAGGGCGCTGACGCCCACCACTTGCTGCTCGTCGTCCTCGAGCACGAACAGATAATCGGCATCGGCCCGATCGACCTGCCCGGCGAAAGTACGTTGGGCCCAGCGGATCCGATGGGCCAAGCGTTCTTCGTCGGCCGGCAGGCTGGTCAGCCCCGGAGCCGCCTGACGCACCAGTATGAGTACGGCGGGCAGGTCGGTGATCTGGACCGGACGGACAATCATGCGGCTGTTCCTTGTTCGCGTGTGCTCGGGCGTTGGCGTTGACCCTGGCGGGTATTCACAGGGCGATCAGCCTGATCGGGCTGCCCTCGGTCACCTTCAGCGCCTCACACATGGCCGCATCCAGTGTCACGGGTTGCCCGGCGGTGTAATCAAGATCGGCGACGATGGCCCGATAGTCCTTCAAGGATTCGTTGCTCACCAGAAAGCGGCCACGAGCATCGATCACCGGCCCAGGCAGCGTGACGCCGCGCTGGCTGTGGGCGATGGAACGAATACCCGACGTGCGCGCAAACAGCGTGGGGCCTCCATCGAACAGATCGATGTAGCTGTTGGTTTCGAAACCTTCACGTTCGAGGATATCGAAGGCTTCCTGGCCATCGGGATGGATGCTGCCGATGCAGTCCTGTGCCGCCTGGGGCAGCATTGGCACGTAAATCGGATAGTGTGGCATCAGTTCGGCGAGAAACGTGCGGCTCTGCAGGCCGCAAAGCCGTTCGGCCTCGACGTAGGGCAAGTCGAAGAAATGCTTGCCTACGGCATCCCAAAATGGCGAGTGGCCTTCATCACTGCTGTAGCCCACGATCTCGGTGATCACCGTTTCGGAAAAACGCCGGGCGTGGGCGGCGATGAACAACAGGCGCGCCCGCGACAGCAGCTCGGAGTGCGCGGTGCGTACCCGCGCGGCATCGATATGGAAACCCCGCAACAAGGTGTGGCCACTGAGGTCGTGACACAACGACAGGGCCGGTACGCCGTGCTCAATGTTCAGTTCCCTGGAGGCACTGGTGAAGTGTCGGTTGCGCAGGCTGTAGAACGGCTCGTTGTACCCGGCCGTGGCGAGGATTTCCGAGCAGCCGACCAGGTGTTGCGTGGTCAGGTCTTCGAGCACGAAGAAATAGTTTTCCGGGCCATGACCCTCGATGTCCTTCTCGAACGAGGCACAGGAATCAAGGATTTTTCCGCGTAATCGTTCGCTATCGTCGGGCAGGGATGTGACGCCTACGAGGCTTTCACGAGCCAGCTTCTGCAACTGGGGCAGGTCGGCCAACTCGACTGGACGCAAGACCAGCATGGAGACACTCCTGTATCAAACGATTCGGCGGTTTGAGCCGAACCTGACTATCACTGTCGGTTTTTCCACACATCAAATCGATGGTCGTCTGAACGTAGTCAGGCGCCACTGTTATTCTTGTCAGATGTTCTTGAGAGGGACCGAGTTAAACAAGGATCGGGCGCTTCGGCCGGATGCGATACCTGGCCAGGCGCGTTGATCGGGGGTTCGAGAAAGGGCATCCGGGCTCCTGCTGGATGAGTGTGGCTCATGTTTTAACAGTCCGTTGAAAGGAGTATTTAATTATCGCGCACTGCCTGTCTAGTTAATTTTCGCAGGGTCTGGCCGTGCCCGAAAAAGCGGCGAAGTGCCTATACCAAGGGACTACAGCGATCTCGTAAAGTCTTGTAGGTGATTGCCTCTATTGCAGTCAGCCATCACAGAAAACCTGGCAGGATTTGACTGAACGAATCCGTTTCATGCAGGAATATTAAACACCCCCCCAAGGCGTGCTTTCTTGCGGCACAATTGCGCAATGGCGCTCACCTGACGCCGTCGTTCCTTTCCATCCATGGAGTGATTGCCGGTGCAGGCAACCCGTTTAACCCTGATTTGTCACGCTCGAACCGTCGCCCAGAAATTGGCGCGCTTTCCATTGGACGAGCCTCTGGAGATGGATTGGCACGCGTTCAGGCTTTCCCGTTGCAATCAGTTCAAGGGCGCCGCGCGTCTTGTCTGCGGCCCGGAATTGCGCACCCGGCAAACCGCTGAACTGTTCGGCAGTGCGCCGCAGATTGTCGATGCGTTGAAGGACTGCGATTTCGGGCGCTGGGGCGGTGAGCGCATCGGCGACCTGCAAAAAAACGACCCGGAGGCGCTCCAGCATTGGCTGGGGGATCCCGCTTCAGCACCCCACGGTGGCGAGTCGCTGGTGCAACTGGGCGAGCGAGTGGGCGCCTGGTTGACAGCGTTGCAGTCGACGCCAGGGCACATCGTTGCCATTACACATCCCTTTGTCATCCGCGCCGCGCTGACGCAGGTGTTGCAGGGTGGATCGTCCAGCCTGATCGACGTCGAGCCCCTGTCGGCGCTCGAGTTGAGGTTTCATGGTCGCTGGCGCCTGCGCTTGCCGGGCACTGATGCCGAGGAGCTGCCATGATGAAAAAACTCCTGGTCATCGGCATCGGTGCCGGCAATCCCGACTACATCACGATGCAAGCGGTGAAGGCGCTGAATCGGGTCGATGTTTTTTTTCTCATGGACAAGGGCCAGAGCAAGGACAAACTCATCGATCTGCGGCGCGAAATCTGCGAACGCTACATCACCGACCACGATTACCGTTTTGTCGAAGCCCACAGCCCTGAGCGCGAGCGCGGTGAGGTGGACTACAAGACCAGTGTCGACGACTTGAACCTGGCCAGGCAGCAGACCTTCGAACGGCTGATCAATGAAGAAGTGTCCGACGGCCAGTGTGGTGGTTTTCTGGTGTGGGGCGACCCGGCGTTGTACGACAGCACCATTCGCATCCTGCAGGCGATCAAGGCTTCAGGTGCCAGCGCATTCGAGTTCGAGGTGGTCCCCGGCATTACCAGCGTCCAGGCGTTGGCGGCGCAGCACAAGGTGCCGCTCAACCAGATTGGTCGCTCCGTTGAAATCACCACGGGCCGGCGCCTGGCGGCAGGGCAGGTGAGCGATGCCGACAGCCTGGTGGTGATGCTCGATGCTCAGGATGCTTACCGTCAGGTGGTGGATCAGGACACCGAGATTTACTGGGGGGCGTACCTGGGGACGCCAGATGAAATCCTGATCAGTGGCAAGCTCAAGGATGTGGCGGATGAAATCGAACGGGTGCGCAAGGCCGCGCGGCTGGCCAATGGCTGGATCATGGATACCTATCTGCTGCGAAAACCCTGAGGTTTGTGGTAGCCAGACCGACGTCTTCGCGAGCAAGCCCGCTCCCACATTTGAAATGCATTTCCCTGTGGGAGCGGGCTTGCTCGCGAAGAGGTCCTCGAGAACACCTCAAGAAGCAGCATTACCCCCACGCCCAAACCGCTCCCGATACACCGACGGCGGCACGCCGACCACCGTGCGAAACGCCACCCGGAAGCTTTCCACCGAGCGATAACCACAACGCTCGGCAATCTGCTCGGTGTTCTGGTCGCTGCTTTCCAGCAGTTCGCGGGCTCGGCCCAAACGTTCATGCTGCAACCAGGTTTTCGGCGACTGCCCACTGGCTTCGCTGAAGCGGCGCAGGAACGTGCGTTCGCTCATTGCAGCTTCGCTGGCCAGGTCGCGCACCTCCAGCGGTTCGTGCAAACGCTCACGTGCCCATTGCATGACGCGGGAAAGATCGCTGCGCGGTGTGGGGCTGACAGGCGTCGGAATGAATTGTGCCTGGCCACCGCTGCGTTGCGGCGACATGACCAGGCGCCGGGCCACGGAATTGGCCACCTGCGTGCCGAAATCCCGTGCCACCAGATGCAGGCAGGCATCGATGCCCGCCGCGCTGCCGGCGGAAGTGATCAATTGGCCGGAATCGACATACAGCACGTCCGGGTCCACCAGGATGCCGGGAAACCGCTCGGCCAGTTCCGAGGTGTAGCGCCAGTGCGTGGTCGCGCCGCGCCCGTCGAGCAACCCGGTGGCGGCGAGGACGAAAACACCGGAGCAGATCGACAGCAACCGCGCCCCCCGCGCATGGGCCTGGCGCAGGGCGGCGATCAACTGCGCAGGCACCGCGGCGCTACGGTCGCGCCAGCCGGGAATGATGATGGTGCGGGCATCGGCGAGCAATTCCATGCCGCCATCGGCCAGTACCTGGATGCCACCCATGGCACGCATCGGGCCCTGATCGACAGCGACGATACGATGCTCGTACCACGGAAAATCGAATTCAGGTCGGGGCAGGCCGAAGATCTCCACGGCAATGCCGAACTCGAACGTGCAGAGGCCGTCGTAGGCCAGAATCGCGACCATTCCAGGGGTGGGGTGCATTTGGCGGAAAGTTCCCGGTGAGTGTCTTGTGCGCCACTGTAGCCGCAAGTGACTGGCGGATAAAGTCTTCCCACACCCACCGCTACTTTGGAGTACAGCCCATGACCAGCCTGGTTCGCGAAATTCCCGCCGCCCCATCGGCCATCGCCCTGATGCACTTCAGCAACCGTCTGACGTTCGAAACCGATTGTTCCGACGTCCACGCCAGCCAGCAGGGCGGTGAAGTCGATTTCGTTCTGGTGGATGTTCGTGGCCCACTGGCGTTCGAACGCGGACATGTGCCGGGAGCGATCAACATTCCCGGGCGCTTGCTGAGCGCCGAAGGCTTGGCGGCTTATCCGAAAAACAGCCTGTTTGTGGTCTATTGCGCCGGGCCTCATTGCAACGGTGCCAACAAGGCAGCAGTGAAACTGGCGGCCCTGGGTTATCCGGTCAAGGAGATGATCGGCGGCGTGACCGGATGGCTGGATGAAGGGTTTGAGTTGAGTGTCGAGGTGCCACGGCCGGCGAATGCTGCGATCGGTTGCGAATGCTGATCTTCAAACGCCATTGATCAGTGTGACTTGGAGGCCGCCCACCACTCATCCAGAGTTACCTGCAACCACGCCAACACATCGGCGTAGGCAGCAGCGTCCTGCGGCCCTCGGGGCAACGGCGACTCATCGCCAAAATGCGCATTGAGCATGGCCACCGACTCGGCGTTCCACTCTGGATGAAACTGCAACCCCAGCAGCGTTGGCCCGGCGCGGTACATCTGTTGCACACAGTGTTCGCTGCTGGCCAGCAGTTGCGCGGCAGGCGGCAGGTCGATGGCGTCTTCGTGCCACTCCAGTACCTTCAGCGTTTGCCCATCGATAAATCTCACCGTGGTCCATCCGGTTTCGCTGTGCTCCATCCGCCGTACATTGCCGCCCAGACTCAATGCCAGCAACTGAGCCCCCAGGCATATGGCGAACACGGCCCCACCCAGATCCAGACTGCCTTTGAGCCATTGCCGTTCGGCCTCCAGCCAGGCCGGACCGGCATTGGATTCGTAAGGCCCGCCCAACAGGATCACCGGATCGGCGCTGACGGCCGGCAACTCACCGAGGTCGGCGCGAAACACCTTCAGCGTCAGCCCCCGGGACTCGGCCCAAAAGGCAATGGCACCCGGACCTTCGGCGGGGTGGTGCTGGATCAGGTTCAACGTGGGCATCGCGCTACTCTCGATGGGACGCAAGGGGGCTCAATGTGCCGTAAAACATCGGGTATCGCCAGTCGGTTCATTTCATTGGAATAGGCCGAAAAACCTCAGGGTCCGGGCTGAAAACGCGATATGTCTGACAGACATTTCACTGTCATTGAGGCTTAACCTCAATACCTCCGTCTTGGTGCCACTTTTCTGTAAATATTTGTCGCCTCGGCGTAATTTACCCTCCTGTAGCCGCTCTAGACTGCCGGCCACTTCGGTTCCCGCCCACAAAGCGATGACCGAACGCTGCCAATCGAAGCTGCCAATAAAAGCCTCCGCGCACAGGAGTTATAAATGAAGAAGCTAGTGATGTTCGGTGCCCTGGCACTGTCGATGTTGTCCCTGACCGCCGTGGCTGAAGACGCCAAGCCGATCCGCATCGGTATCGAAGCCGGCTACCCGCCATTCTCGATGAAAACCCCTGACGGCAAACTCACCGGTTTCGACGTGGACATCGGCGACGCCCTGTGCGAGCAGATGAAAGTGAAGTGCACCTGGGTCGAGCAAGAGTTCGACGGACTGATCCCTGCGCTCAAGGTCAAGAAAATCGACGCCATCCTGTCGTCCATGACCATCACTGACGACCGCAAGAAGAACGTCGATTTCACCATCAAGTACTACCACACCCCGGCACGCTTCGTGATGAAGGAAGGTTCCAGCATCAAGGACCCGCTGACCGAACTCAAGGGCAAGAAAGTCGGTGTGCTGCGCGCCAGTACCCACGACCGCTTCGCCACGGAAGTGCTGGTACCCGCCGGCATCGACCTGGTGCGCTACGGCTCCCAGCAGGAAGCCAACCTGGACATGGTCTCCGGCCGCATTGACGCGCTGCTGGCCGACTCGGTCAACCTGGACGACGGTTTCCTGAAAACCGACGCCGGTAAAGGTTTTGCCTTCGTCGGCCCTGAGTACAACGATCCGAAATACTTCGGTGGCGGCGCCGGCATTGCCGTGCGCAAGGGCGATACCGCCCTGGCCGAGCAATTCAACAAAGCCATCACCGACATCCGCGCCAACGGCAAGTACAAGCAAGTGCAGGACAAGTACTTCAAGTTTGACGTTTACGGCGAGTAAGCGAGCGGGTTGAAAAAATGGCAACCGTTGGCGCGGTTGCCATTTTTTTTGTGCTTTCTTTCTATTGAAACGAGAAACCTGTGGGAGCGGGCTTGCTCGCGAAGGCGTCGGTACATTCAACATCGATGTTGCCTGACACGACGCCTTCGCG
>NZ_JBGLYV010000103.1:0-19546 GCF_047304225.1 Pseudomonas sp. Pseusp3
CCGCAGCATCGTGGCGAACAGGCGCATCTGGCCGCTGGTGCGGGCCCGCTCACCCTGGATGCGCGCGGCGGGCAGGGCGGTTTCCTGGCACACGAGGCTGATGAACACTTCATCGAGCGCCTCCAGTTCTGTGGCAATGGCGTCGAGAAAACCGGCGCGACGTGCAGCAGAAAGATTGCGGAAGGTCGGGTAAGCCGTGGCGGCGGCTTGCGCGGCCGCGTTCACTTCGTCCGTTGTCGCTTGATGAAAGCGGTACGGCAGTGCTTCCCCGGTGCTGGCGTCGTAGCTATGCAGGGTGGTCGTACCGTTTGCCGAACGTGTGCCGGCGATATAGTTGTGGCCTGAAACTTCAAACATGTTGGACTCCTGATGAGCGGTGCAATCGGGTTCAAGTGAGCCGGTAGATGCGTCGGGCGTTGTCATGAAACAGGGCCAGCCGTTCAGTGAGGGGACGGTCGCGAACAATGGCTTTGAACCCGTCGAGGACTTCGCTGAGGCTGTTCACCACGCCATCGACCGGGTAATTGCTGGCGAACGCGCAACGGCTGACATCGACAATCGAAATCGCGTCGTTCACCACCCTCCGGTTCGCTTCGACCGGCCATGCCTTGCCGGGAATGCAGATGCCGGAAATCTTCAAGGCAACGTTCGGCTCCCGTGCCAGCAGCGCAAGGTTGGTACGCCACCCGGCCAAGCCTGCTTCGGACCGATCCGCCGGCAGCGCGGTGTGATTGACCACGATGGTCACGTCGGGAAAGTCCCGGGCCAGCTCGGCGGCTTCTGGCAGATGCCACCAGGGCGCCTGCAACTCGAAGTGCAGGCCGTTTTTCGCCAGTTGTGCGTAGCCCTCACGCCAGCGCGGGTCACGCATGGAGCCTGGTTCTGCAAAATCCGCATGCCAGGCCTCACGGCTGGTCACCGTCGGTTTGTGGCGGATGCCGCGCACCAGCGGGTGATTTGCGTACAGGCGCAACAGGTCGAAAGCGTCTTCACGGTCCAGCCGGGCCTGTGCAACCATCGCCGCCACACCGGGTTCGCTATGCGCCAGTGATTCGACAAACGTCACTTCATCGGCAGGGGTTGCCGGGTCCCATTCACCTTCTATGACAACGGTCTGCACCACGCGATGCTTGCTGGCCAGTCGGCGATAGTCAGCCGGCAGAAAGTTGCGGCAAATGGACGAATAATCGCCATAGCGGAACGGCCGCAACGGGCGATCGTTCAGCCACGGGTAGTAATGGGCTTCGACGTCGAAATAGTGTTGATGCGCGTCGACGATGGGCAGGTCCGCATCGTCGCCACTGGCCAGAAAGCGTGTGCGCCAGTCGATACTTGATACCTCATCCATGCAGTTGCTCCAGGCGATAAAAGCGTTGAGCGTTGCCGGCGAACACCGCTTCCTGCACCGCACGGCCCAACGGTGCGAGCATGTCGGCCACGCCATTGGCAATCGTGTCGTAGGAAGCGCGCAGCCCGGCCACTGGAAAGTTGCTGGCGAACATGCAACGTTCAGGGCCGAAAATCTCCAGCGCGGTCAGTACCACCACCCGGTTGTCGGCGTAGTTCCAGGACGAATCCTTCAGGCCGAACTCCGACAACTTGATGTGCACGTTGGGCTGCAAGGCAAGTGCTTCCAGGCCTTTGCGCCAGCGTGCCATGCCTTGCGGGCTGCGATCCCAGGCGAAGCCGGTGTGATTGAGCGCAATGCGGATTTGCGGAAACATCGCCGCCACCTCGGCTGCCTCGACCAGGTGCCACGGCGGCACGCGCAAGTCCCACGACAGATCGTGATCGGCCAGTCGCGCAAATCCTTCCAGCCATTTCGGGTCCTGCATGGTGCCCTTGGCCCCGGTAATCGACACGTCCGGTGACGCCGAGGTCAGCGGTTTCGAACGTATGCCTTTGACCAGTGGCCGCGCAGCCTGGGCGGCGAGTATCTCGGCGCTGTCTTCGCGATCGAACCAGGCGTGGGCGACGATGGCGCTCGGGAAGCCATAACGGGCGTTCACCTGTTCCAGCCACCGGGTTTCGGCGACTTGCTCATCGCGTGCGCGCTCGGCTTCGACATGCACGGTGCCGACCAACCGTTGCTTTTCGGTCAGAGCGAGAAAGGTGTCCGGCAGGAAATCACGGCACAGGCTGTGATAGTCGCCCAGAAAAAAATCCTCGTGATAGTCGTCCTGCAGCCACGGATAACGACCGTTGCCCAGATCCCACAAGTGATGGTGGGCATCGACTAACGGCAGCGCGTCTTCGGCGGCAAGGTTCGGCAAGCCGTTGCGTTCGTGCAGCGTGATCATGACGTCGTCCCTTGTTCAGCGCGTCGCATTCAATGGGGAAGGGCCGAGCACGCTATCTTCGACGTCGCCTGCAGCGGCTGCTTCGGCTTTGGCCTGGACGCGGCTGCGCAGTTTGGCGACGTTCACCGCTACGCGGGTGTGCGCCGCCGTAGCCACCAGTTCAACGTCATCGCGCACTTCGACGTTGAAGGTGACACTGCGCCCTTCGATGCGCGTGACCGTGGCAACGATGCTCACCGACATTCCCAGCAGCGTGGCGCCGACGTGACGAATATCGACCGCAGCCCCCACAGTATTCTCGCCTTCATCGAGAAAGGTCAGCAGGTAATCGAGGCAGGTCTGCTCGATGTCATCGACCAGGCGCGGCGTGGCGTAGATGCGCAAGTCTTCGCCGAGAAACGAGATGGTGCGTTCCTTGTCGACGGTCAGTCGGCGTTCGGTGGCGGAGCCTGCATGCATTGTGGAGAAATTCATGGAAAACCTCTTGGTCAAGTCAAAGGGCAATTCAGGCATTGGGCAGGAAGCCGATGGAAACCCACGGCACGGCGATCAGCACCGCCAGTGCCACCACCAGCGCGCCGAGGTACGGCCAGACCCGACGCATGGCACCGCTGGGGTCGACCTTGGCAATGGCGCACGCGGCGTAGAACCCCACGCCAAACGGCGGGGCGAACAAGCCCAGGCCCATGGCGAAGATCGCGACCATGGCGTAGTGCACGTCGTTGATGCCCATGGCTTTGGCGATCGGGAACAAGAGCGGTCCAAACAGGACGATGGCCGGGATGCCTTCCAAAAAGCTGCCGAGCAGGATGAACGCCACCGCGGAGATAATCAGAAAGCCCGGCGCGCCGCCCGGCACCGTCGACATCACTTGCGCCAGCTGGTGGGAGAAGCCTGACTGGGTCAGCGCCCATGCCATGGCGGTGGCGCTGCCGATGATGATCAGAATCGCGCCGGATAACGACGCGGTGCTGACCAGGATCGGATACAAGCGGCGCCAATCGAAGCAGCGATAGCACAGCAGACCCACGATGAAGGTGTACGCCACGCCAATGGCGGCGACTTCGGTCGCGGTAGCGACGCCTTCAACCACGGCGGTGCGGATCACGAAGGGCAGGGCCAGGGCCGGCAACGCGACCAGTAGCGAGTGGCCGATTTCCTTTCCCGTGGCGCGTTTACCGGTAGAAACGTCTTTCTTGCGGTTTTTCCACCAGACCACCGCCGCCATGGCAATTGCACCCACGACTGCCGGCATGAAGCCGCCGGTGAACAGTGCGGAAATCGACACACCGGTTACCGAACCGATGGTGATCAGCACCAGGCTTGGCGGAATGGTTTCCGACATCGCCCCGGAGGCGTTGAGCATCGCCACCAGCTCGTTTTCGTCTTCGCCGCGTTTCTTCATTTCCGGAAACAGTGCCGGGGCGATGGCGGCCATGTCGGCAGCCTTGGACCCGGAAATGCCGGAGATCAGGTAGATGGCACCGATCAGCACATACGACAGGCCGCCGCGCACATGACCGATCAACGAGCACAGGAAGCGAATCATCGCCCGCGCCATGCCCATGGCTTCGATCAGCGCGCCCAGGAACACGAACAGCGGGATGGCCAGCAGGATCAGGCTTGCCATGCCTTCGTCCATCCGCCCGACCACCAGGGTCAGCGGTGTGCTGGTCATGGTCGACAGGTACGCCACCGTTGCCAGGCCGAACGCGACCATGATCGGCACGCCGATGACGATCATCGCCATCACGCCGATCATGAAGAAGATCACCAGGTTCCAGTTACCCATCAGCAGCATCGTGCCTTGCGCCACCCACAACAGCGCGGCGAGAGAGGCAAGCATCGCCACTGACACCGAGAAATCGATCAGCCGGGCGCTGGTCAACAGCCGCGCGACACAGGTCATCAGCATCAGGCTCAGGCCGACCGCGATGGCTGACACGCGAAAGGCGTTGGGAATTTCCAGGGCCGCGGTGGTGATGATCCACTCGTCGCTGACGTACTCCCAGGCCGGAGTGAACAGCAGTCCGATGAAGGTGATGACGATGACTGCGCCCAAGGTGTCGACGAATGCGCGTTTTTCTACCGGCAAGCGCCCGATGAACGAGGTCAGGCGCATGTGCTCGCCGCGACGCATCGCCACCACCGAACCGAGCATCGCCAGCCACAGGAACAGCAGCGACGCCAGTTCATCCCCCCAGACGATCGGCTGGTTGAGTACATAGCGCGAGAACACGTTGCAGAACAGCAACGTGACTTCGATCACCACCAGCAGCGCCGCACTGCCTTCAGTCAGCCAGCGCAGGCCGGTGTCCAGCGTGCGTCCCAGGCGAAACGTGGCGTTTTGTGGGCTGAGTCCTTCAGCGGGTGCGACATCCGTCATTGGAATTTGATTTTTCATGACTGTGTCTCCGGCTTAGGACAGTTGACCCGCGTACTGCTCGAGCAAGCTCCAGGCTTCAGGGCCGTACTTTTCCTTCCACTGGGTGTAGAAGCCTTTCGATTGCAGGTCAGCCCTGAACAGTGCACGGTCGACTTTGTTGAAGGTGATGCCGTGGGCGGTCAGGGATGGCTCCAGGCTGGAGTTGAGATCGATCACCTGTTGGCGCTGGACCAGAGCGGCGGCGTTGATCTGCCGCGAGACGATTTCCTGGACATCGGCGGGCAGTTTTGGAAAGGTCTTGCCCGACGCCACGATCCAGAAACCTCCCCAGATGTGGTCGGTCATCGAGCAGTATTTCTGCACCTCATAGAAACGCGCGGACTCGACCACCACCAGCGGGTTTTCCTGGCCATCGACGACCTTGGTCTGCAACGCCGAGTACGTTTCGTTGATGCTGATGCCGGTCGGCGAGGCGCCCAGGGCACTGAACATCGACGTCCACAGCGGGCTGACCAGGACGCGCAGTTTGAAGCCGGCGAGGTCTTGCGGGGTGTTGATCGGCCGCGTCGAACTGGTGATCTGGCGGAAGCCGTTGTTCCAGACTTTTTCCATCGGGATCAGGCCAACTTTCTCGGTCTTGGCGCGTACGTGCTCGCCCAGCTTGCCGTCCAGGGCGGCCCAGACACTGTCGTAGTCCTTGAAGGCGAACGGCATGCTTTCGATCGACATGGCCGGCACCAGTGTCGACAGAATCGCGCCGGGCAACGGAATGAAATCGATCGCCCCGGCGCGCACCTGGGACAGCATGTCGGTGTCGCCGCCCATGGCGCCGTTGGCGTAGACCTGCAAGTCCACTGCGCCATTGGTTTCGACCTTGATGGCATCTGAAGCGGCTTTCATTTGCTTGTTCAGCGGATGGGTGTCGGGCAGGCTGCTGGTGTAGCGCAACACAATGGGCTTGGTCGCGGCGAAGGCGCCGGAAGGCAGCAGATTGGCGGCGAAAGCACCACCCACGGTGACGCCGGCAGACACCAGGAAGGATCGGCGGCTAACGGACTCGGTCAAGATACGGCTCATGATGTTCACCTATTGTTTTTGTTGTAGTTGTTCTAAAAAACAGCGGATCCCTGTAGGAGCGAGCTTGCTCGCGATGGACTTGGGAGCGCCGCGTTTATCCAGCAAACACGCGTTATCGTTAACGTCCATCGCGAGCAAGCTCGCTCCTACAAGGTTCAGGACGCCAGTGCCACCACGGCCTGGCTGCGGATCAGTTCGTCGATTTCGTTTTCCGCGTAACCGCTTTCCTTCAGCACTTCGCGGGTGTGTTCGCCGAGCAGTGGCGCAGGGCGGCTGCTCGGTGGTGCGGCGTTATCCATGTCGGAGAAGTGAATCGGCAGGCCCATGCCGCGTACCCGGCCTTCCGTGGGGTGTTCAGTCTCGACGACCATGCCGCGCGCTTTGGTTTGCGGGTGGGCCAGGGCGGCGGCGATGTCGAGGACAGGTCCGGCAGGCAGTCCGAGGCTGTCGAACAACACCATCCATTCATCGGTGGTGCGCGCCACCAGCACTTCGTTGAGAATTTCCACCAACGCCAGGCGGTGCTCCATGCGCAACGCGTTACTGGCAAAACGCGGATCGGCCTTGAGCTGCGGGACGGCCAGCGCCTCGACCAGTCGCTCGTAGTTGGCCTGGTTGGCGGCGCCGATATTGATCCAGCCATCGGCGGTGCGGAACACCTGATACGGCGCACTGGTGGAGTTGGCGGAGCCCATTTTCGGCAGGATGGTGCCATCGGCGAAATACGCCGCGGCCGGCCAGTACATCTGTTGCAGGCCCGCTTCGAACAGCGAGGTATCGACCATCTGCCCCAGGCCGGTTTTCTGTTTGGCGGCGTAGGCGGCGCAGATGCCGAGGGCGGCGAGGATGCCCGAGTTGATATCGGCTACTGGCGAACCGGCCTTGACTGGCTCGCGTCCGGCCTCACCGGTCATGCTCATCATGCCGCTCATGCCCTGGGCGATCAGGTCGAAGCCGCCTTTCTCGCCGAACGGTCCGCTGCGACCGTAGCCGGAGATCGCGCAATAGATCAGCCCTGGATTGAGGACTTTCAGGGTTTCATAGCCCAGGCCGAATTTTTCCATGGTGCCGGCGCGGTAGTTTTCCGTGACCACGTCGGCGTCCATCAGCAGGCGCCGCAACACGTCACGGCCACCGTCGGTTTTCAGGTTAAGGCCGATCCCGCGCTTGTTGCGGTTGACCACCATGAACGAAGCGGATTCACCGCTGGCCATGATCGGCGAGAAGCGGCGCGAGTCATCGCCATCTGGGACTTTCTCGACTTTCACCACGTCCGCGCCCATGTCGGCCAGCATCATGCCGCACACCGGTCCGGACATGATGTGAGCCAGTTCTACAACACGCATGCCTGTCAGCGGTCCCATGTTATTTGCCCTCGAATTGTGGTTTGGCTTTCGCGATGAAAGCGTTCAGGCCGATCTGGAAGTCCTGGGTGTCGTAGCAGCAATAACTGCTGTCGATCTGCTCGTCGGTGGGTGCGATGCCGGCTTCCAGTTGTCGTGCAGCCTGGCGGTGCCAGCGAGCGACAAGCGGCGCGCCGTTGGTGATGCGCTTAGCCGTGGCGAGGGTTTCCGCCTCGACGTCGACATCGGCCACGACACGGGTCACGAGTTTTTTCACGTAGGCGTCGTTGGCGTCGAGAATGCGCCCCTCCAAGAGAATTTCCAGGGTGGTCGAGCGCCCGGCCAGCGCCACCAGGCCGGCCATTTCGTCATAGGACATGACCAGCCCGAGCTTGCCGACCGGCGCGCCGAAGCGGCTGGAGGTGCCGCAGATGCGCAGGTCACAGAGCGCGGCGATTTCCAGGCCGCCGCCGACGCACACGCCGTGGATCATCGCGATCACCGGGTGCGGACAGTCGGCGATCGCACGCATCGCCGCCGAGGTGACTTCGGCATACACCCGGGCTTGTGCCTGGTTGGCACGCACGCCTGGAAACTCGCTGACATCGGCGCCGGCGGCAAAGGCCTGTTCGCCTGCTCCGCGCAGCACCACGCAGCGCACGCTGAGGTCGGCGGACAATTCGGTCATGACGTCACCCAGGTCCTGCCACATGGACAGGGTCAGGGCATTCATTTTCCCCGGGTGACTGAGGGTGACGATGGCAATGGCGTCTTGCCGTTCGATAAGGACGGTGGGTTTCATGATTGTTCCGCGGGTGTCGGCCGGGCCGACGACGCGGATGCCTCCTGATTTATTGTTGTTGGATAGCGGCTGCTTACAGCGATTGTTCGAGCATCGACAGGTAGTCCGCAGAGGACGCTTCGCGGGGGTTGGTCTTGTGGCTGTGATCGTGCAGCGCGCCTTCGACGATGCCGGCGAACAGGCTCTCGTCCACGCCGATCTCGCTCAGCCGGGTCGGCAGGCCCAGGCGTCGCGTCATGTCTTCGATGGCCGCGCCGATACTGGCACCTGCCTCAAGGCCCATGGCATGGCGCAATCGTTCGAGTTTTCGCTCGTCACGCACCGTCGGGGCATCGGCGTTGAAGTGCACGACCGCAGGCAGGAAGATCGCGTTCAACGTGCCGTGGTGCAGCTTCGGATTGATCCCGCCCAGTGCGTGGGACAGGCTGTGCACACAGCCCAGGCCTTTTTGAAAGGCGAGGGCGCCCTGCATGGAGGCGCTCATCATGTTCATCCGCGCTTCGCGATCACCGGGCTCGGCCGTTGCGCGCTCGATGTGTTCCCAGGCGCGCCACAGGCCGTCGAGGGCGATGCCGTCGGCGGCGGGGTTGAAGGCCGGCGCCATGAAGGTCTCTATGCAATGTGCAATAGCGTCCATGCCGGTGGCGGCGGTGAGCATTGCCGGCAGGCCCAGGGTCAATTCCGGATCGCAGATCGCCACGCGGGGCACGACATACGGCGAGATCACGCCGACCTTGCGCCCGTCATCAAGGATCAGAATGGCGCCGCGACCGACTTCGCTGCCGGTGCCGGCGGTGGTCGGAATCGCGATCAATGGCGCGGTGGCCGGGGTGATGCGGTCCAGTCCGCCTTCGATCACCGCAAAACTTTGCAAAGGACCGTCGTGAGTGGCGCAGACCGCCACGCCTTTGGCCAGGTCGATGGAGGAACCACCGCCGACGGCGATGATGCCGTTGCATTCACCGAGTTGGTATTGCGCCACGGCTTCACGCACGGCGTGCTCGTTCGGGTTGGGTGGGGTGGCGTCGAAAATCGTCGGGGCGCGCTCGGCGCCGAGGGCTTTGATGACTTTGTCGACGATGCCGGCATTGCGCACGCCGAGGTCGGTAACGATCAGCGGCCTGGTGATGCCGGCGCGCTCGGCTTCGGCGGCCAGGTGCTGCAGGCTGTCGTAGCCGAACTGGATCTTGGTGACGTAATTGATCAGGGACATGATTCACCGCGAGTTATACAGGATTGTTATTGTTGCAATCGGTCTACGGCAGGAGGACTTTCGTTCTCTGGTCAAAACCATTGCATTGCCTGGTTGTGGGGTGGACTATAGGTCCGTCGTGGCGAGCCTCGATACTGACAACTTTCGATACCTCTATAACTATTAGTTAACCCTGATGACGCCCTCACTGAACTCGATCATGTCCCGCCTGCACATCAAGCAGCTGCGTTTACTGATAGCCCTTGATGAGCACGGCTCCTTGCTGGGCGCTGCCAAACAGGTCGCGCTGACACAACCTGGTGCCAGCAAAGCGCTGCAAGAAATTGAAACCACCTTCGGCACTTCGCTATTCACTCGCACTAACCGCGGGCTTGAACCCACTGATGCCGGACGCTCTGTCATTCGGTACGCCCGGTTGATCCAGACCGATCTCGCGCACCTGCGCGAAGAGATCATCGGCATCAAAAGCGGCGAGGGCGGGCGCGTGTCGGTCGGCACTATCATGGGTGCCGTGCCGCTGTTGACTACGGCGATCAGCCGGGTGATTGCCGATCACCCGAAGTTGTCCATCGAGATCGTCGAAGACACCAGCGCCGCGCTGCTCAGCCAGGTTGACGCGGGGCGCCTGGATCTGGCGATCTGTCGTACTACCATCAGCACCACTCCCTATCTGTATGAGAGCTCGACGTTCGTGGAGGAAACCCTGGCGGTGATCGCCAGCACCCAGCATCCGTTTGCCTATGCCCGGCAGCTGTCGCTCAAGGACCTGGTGGATTACCGCTGGGTGGTCTATCGCGCCAACATGCCGATGCGTTTGCTGTTGGAGCGAGAGTTTCACGAGGCCGACCTGCGTTTTCCGCGGCACCTGCTGGAGACGACATCAGCGTTCGCCACCTTGTCGCTGCTTCAGGAAAACCCGACACTCGTCGCGCTGGTCTCGACCGACGTGGCGAAGTTCTGCTCCGGCTACGGTTTCACCACCACGCTGCCGCTACCCATCACCTCGCGCAGCGAACCGTATGAGTTGGTTTCGCGCAAAAACGTGCCGGACTCACCCGCCGCCAGACTGCTACGCGAGGCGTTGTTGAACCTGGTGTGAACCCAAGGCTACGTTTGGGATATTGACTGGCTTTGGAGCCGCGCATTCGTGCAATTCAGGCAAATATGATTTGCGTCAGACGCGGTGTTTGTAGCGGATAAGCATCGCGATACTTCGCCGGGATTTTGCCTGTCCCATCATTGGCCCATGGAAGGCCATAGCGAGGTTAGAACAATGAATGTGCCCAACCGGCTTGCGCTCCTGATCACGACTGCAGCACTACTCACCGCCTGTGGTGAGTCCTCCAAGTTGCCGTCTCAGGCCAGCGTCGGCTCGGCGCCGCAGTTACCAGAACCCACCACTTCGCTGATCCCCACGTTGAAGGTCTCCAAGGCCATCGGCTGGAAGGGCAATGCCATGCCCACGGCTCCTGCCGGTTTCAAGGTGACCGCGTTGGCCGAGAATCTCGATCACCCACGCTGGTTGTACACGTTGCCCAATGGCGATGTGCTGGTCGCCGAGAGCAACCACCCGCCGATGCCGGAAGGCGCCACGGATGGCGGCACCGGACCGATCGCCTGGGCAAAACGCAGCGTCATGGGGATTGTGATGGAGCGGGTGGGGGCGGATGCGCCGAGCGCCAATCGCATCACCTTGTTGCGCGATGCCGACGGTGATGGCCACGCTGAAGTGCGCAAGGTGTTCATGACCGGACTGACGTCGCCTTTTGGCATGGCTCTGGTGGGCAATGAGTTGTTTATTGCCAATGCCGACGCCCTGGTCAAGGTGCCTTTCAGCACGGGTCAAACCGAGGTGAATGCAACGCCGGTGAAAGTCACCGAACTGCCCTCAGGCATTAATCACCACTGGACAAAGAATGTACTCGCCAACCCCGAGGGAACGAAGCTTTACGTCACGGCGGGCTCCAACAGCAATGTCGGTGAAAACGGCCTTGATATGGAAGAAGGTCGCGCAGCGATTTGGGAAGTCGACGTAAAAAGCGGCGACAAACGTCTATTTGCCAGCGGTTTGCGCAATCCGAACGGGCTGGCCTGGAAACCCGGTTCAACCCAACTGTGGACCGTGGTCAACGAACGCGACGAAATTGGCAGCGACCTTGTGCCTGATTACCTGACTTCAGTAAAGGACGGGGCGTTTTACGGCTGGCCGTGGAGCTACTATGGCTCCCACATCGATACCCGAGTGACACCGCCGCGTCCGGATAAAGTGGCCGAAGCCATCGCACCGGACTACGCGCTGGGCACTCACGTCGCCCCTTTGGGTCTGACGTTCTCTGATTCGCGAGGCATGCCAGCCAACTTTGCCGATGGCGTTTTCATCGGTGAGCATGGCTCATGGAACCGTAACCCGCAGGCCGGTTACAAGGTGGTGTTCATACCGTTCAGCGATGGCAAGCCTGCGGGGATGCCGGTGGATTTCCTGACCGACTTCCTCAACGCTGATGGCGAAGCACAAGGGCGTCCAGTCGGCGTAACCCTTGATCAGGATGGCGCGTTGTTGGTGGCCGATGATGTCGGGAACAAGGTCTGGCGCATCGCAGCTACGAAACCCAGAGAGTAAATGAACCTTTTGCGCAGCAATGCTCACGGCCATAAAAAAGGGCAGCTCAAAGCTGCCCTTTTTCCAGCCTGGTCCTCAGGCGGCGCTAAACAGCTTGTGCGGATCCATGACGAATTTCTTCGGCGCCCCGGCATCGAACTCGTGGTAACCGCGGGGCGCGTCGTCCAGGCTGATCACCTGCACGCCGACGACCTCGGCAATGTTGATTCGGTCCCACATGATCGCCTGCATCAGCTGACGGTTGTACTTCATCGTCGGGGTCTGGCCGGTGTGGAAGCTGTGGGACTTGGCCCAGCCGAGGCCGAAACGAATGTTCAGGCTGCCATGCTTGGCGGCTTTGTTGACCGCGCCCGGGTCTTCGGTGACATACAGACCGGGGATACCGATATTGCCGGCGACCCGCACCACGCCCATCAGCGCGTTGAGCACATCGGCCGGGGCCTCGTGCTGCGCGCCGTCATGGCCGTGGCCACGGGCTTCGAAGCCGACCGCATCGACCGCACAATCGACTTCCGGCTCACCGAGCAAGTTGGCGATTTGCTCGTGCAGCGGAGTGTCCAGGGTCAGGTCGGCGATCTCGAAGCCCTGGGCCTTGGCATGCACCAGACGCAGCGGATTGACGTCGCCGATTATCACCACCGCCGCACCCAGCAGACGGGCGGAGGCGGCAGCAGCCAGTCCGACCGGACCGGCACCGGCGATATACACCGTGCTGCCAGGGCCGACACCGGCGGTCACCGCGCCATGGTAGCCGGTCGGCAGGATATCGGAGAGGCAGGTCAGATCGCGGATTTTCGCCATTGCCTTGTCGCGGTCGGGCAGCTTCAGCAGGTTGAAGTCGGCATACGGCACCAGCACGTATTCAGCCTGGCCGCCGACCCAGTCGCCCATGTCCACATAGCCATAGGCACCGCCGGGGCGCGCCGGGTTGACCGTCAGGCAGACGCCGGTGTGCTGCTCCTTGCAACTGCGACAACGGCCGCAGGCGACATTGAACGGCACCGAGACCATGTCACCGATCTGCACGTTTTCCACGTCACGGCCCTTCTCGATCACCTCGCCGGTGATCTCATGGCCAAGCACCAGCCCGACCTGGGCCGTGGTCCGACCACGCACCATATGCTGGTCGGAGCCGCAGATATTGGTCGAAACCACGCGCAGGATCACGCCATGGTCAATGCGCTTGCCGCGCGGGTCTTCCATTTTTGGATAGGGGATGGTCTGCACCTCGACCTTGCCTGCGCCGAGATACACGACACCACGATTACCAGACATGCTTTCACCTCGCTTTTGTTGTTGTGAGAACACGGCCCTTGTACTGCGAAGGGGCGCGCGACCTTACAGTGCGGCGGTCTATGTCTTGCGTTTGCGCGTGAATGCAGATTGGTTGGAAGTCACCTTCCAACGACGCGTGATTAGCAGTCATCGTATCGATCCTACGCCTGGTATCAGCACTCTGCGAGGGCATTTAGCACCCAGCCACCATCCCCGTTGGCAGGGCTGGCGCAGGAGTAACTGGCGCTGAGCGCCGTGTTTGCCCCCATCAAAGCACAGTGATGAGGATATTTTAACCTGCGTAAATGTTTTATTGACTAAATAATAATACCGGGTAATTATTTCCCTGCATCTGCTCTCACGCAGAGTCATTTTTCAGGGGCAACCCGATGAACCAGAACACCGTGCCGTTGCTGGCCAGTCTTTACAGCGAGACGAATGAATCGTCACTCGACGGGCGCATGACGCCTTTGCTGATGCAGGGTTTTCCGGCCGAACCGGAACGCCGCGTCACGTGGAACAACTGGATGCGCCCGCCGTTCAATCAGTGGGGCTTCCGCAATCTGGCGCGCCTGCGGCCCTCCATTGATGTGCAGGCGGGTTGTGGGCCGGTCAGTACGCTGACGCAAACACCACAGGCACTGGACGAACTGCACTTCGACAGTGAATGTGGTCTGAGCGTCAGTGTCATCGATCACCTGGTGGCCAGTCAGACCGACGCCTTTTTGGTGATGCAGGGCGACACCGTGCTGTTCGAGCGTTACTTCAACGGCCAGCGTCCCCGGGACCGGCACGTCATGTTCTCGGTGACCAAGTCGCTGATCGGCACCCTGGGGGAGCAACTGGTCTGCGATGGCATCCTCAATCCGCAATTACCGGCGGCGAATTACGTGCCTGAACTGTTGGGCAGCGCGTTTGGCGATGCCACGGTGCGCCAGCTGTTCGACATGGCCGTGGGCATCGACTACAGCGAGGTCTATGACGATCCTAATTCAGAGAGTTCGCAGTACGGCTACGCCTGCGGTTTCCAGCCGGCACCTGCGCAGTACGCTCAGTTCGAGTCGCTGTATCAGTACCTGCCGTCGCTGAAAAAACGCGGCAGCCACGGCGGCTTTTTCCATTACGTGACTGCCACCACCGAAGCCCTGGCCTGGGTCATGGAGCGCGCCTCGGGCAAGGCCTGCGATCAGTTGCTGCAAGACATCTGGAGCCAGTTGGGGTGTGAGCGCGACGGCTACTTCATGGCCGACCCTTGGGGGCGCAGTGTCGCCGGTGCCGGTTTCAGCGCCACCGTGCGAGACATGGCGCGTTTCGGCCGCCTGCTGGCCAACGATGGTCGCCAGGATGGCCTGCAACTGCTGTCGACCGAGACCATCGCACGCCTCTTCGCCGGCGCCGATCCGGCGATCTATGCCAAGAACTCCGAGTTCTCCAAATGGACCCCCGGCGCTTCCTACCGTAGCCAGTGGTACGTCTTCAACGACCACAGCCAGGCGATCATGGCCGGTGGCATTCATGGCCAATACCTGTTCGTCGACAAGCCGTCCGGCGTGGTGATCGTCAAGCAGTCATCGCTGACCGAGGCTGTCGGCCCATTCGATGCTGACAGCGTGCGCATGCTGCGTGCCATCGCCGCGCACCTGACTCACTGAAACGCCCCATAACGACAAGAAGTTTGTGTCCTGTCCGCCTGGCTCGGCCAGGTGTTGGCGGCGCTTTGCGCCGCCATTTCACTGCCCTGTAACAACAATAATCACACAGGAGCTTCATATGGTTTCCATGACGCGTTTCTCTCGAACGCTCTTAGCGGTCGGCTTACCCCTGACCGCCCAAGTCGCGCTGGCGAGCTACACCTTCGAGGACGGCAACCTCAAGGGTGAGGTCAACCTCACCGCCGGTGGGGCGACTCTTTCCACCCGTAACGTCAATTTCGGCAGCGGCCGCGTCGATATGCGCAGCGGCAAAAATGACGGCACGAAAATCGACTGGCAAGAGTTCTACGTAAAGCCAGGTATCAAGCTGGACTATTCACTACAGCCTGACTTCAGCCTGCTGGCCGGCGGTTCGCTCGTGGCGGCGACAACCTTTGGCGATGGCGATGCCGGCGGTTTTACGCGCAGCTCTGACGGTGATGTGGCCGCCGAAGAACTCTACGGCGGTATCCGCGCCGGGGAATGGACGCTGACTGCCGGGCGCCAGAACTACATGATCGGCACTGGCTTCATCGTCATGGACGGCAACCTTGACCAGCTCGATGACGGCGCCTACTGGCTTGGCCCAAGAACCGCCTTCAAGGATTCTGCGATCCTGGCCTGGGATCATGGCGCGGTGAAGGCCCAGGCTTTCAGCTTGCGCAACGACGACGATCTGGGTGACTTCCGCATGACGGGCGCCAACCTGGATTACAACCTCGACGACCAGGTGACACTGGGCGCCATGGCGATGAAGGTTCATGCGCTGGGCCCCAACGGCAGCACAGCCCCTCGATTCCGGGACGGGATGCTGGTGTACAACGTAAGGGCACTCAACGCCAAAGTGCCGGGCGTACCCGCCCTGACGCTCAACGCCGAATACGCGCTGGAGAAAGGCAGCGGCGAGGGCGTCGATTACGATGCCAAGGCTTGGTATGGTCAGGCGGACTATGCCTTCAATACCTTGCCCCTGACGCCGGTCATTGGCTATCGCTACGCCAGTTTTTCCGGCGATGACAACCTCACCGACAACCGTCAGAAAGCCTGGGACCCTTTGAGCAAAGGTTTCATCGACTGGAGCACCTGGCTGGTAGGGGACATCGTCGGTAACTACCTGTTGTTCAACAGCAACGAAAACGTTCAGCAGTTCTCACTCAAAACTCACCTGAACCCAACCCTGACCCTCGGCGCGATTCACTATCAGTTCTGGCTGGACGAGAAAAACTACATGGGCGCATCCGTCAGCGATCGGCGCTTTGCCGATGAGAGCGTGGTTTTCCTCGACTGGACGCCGACTCCGTCGTTCTATACGTCGCTGTCCTATAACTGGGTCAAGCCGCTGGCCGCTGCCAGGCAAGTATTCGGCGATGATCAGAAATTCAGCGCGCTGGAACTGTACTTCACCTACCGCTATTAAGTGCCGCGAGCCGCCGCGGCCGCGTAGGAGTGTTTCACCATGAACAAGAATATACGCAACACCCTGTTGTCCGTTGCGCTGTCGTTGCTGACGGCGGGCGTTTCCCAGGCTGAAGAGCGTACGGTGCGGATCTATAACTGGATCGAGTACCTGCCACCGGAGATCCTCAAGAGCTTTCAGGAGGAAACGGGGATCCGTCCGGTCTATGACGTGTTCGACAGCGTCGAGACCCTGGAGTCCAAGTTGCTCACCGGCAACTCTGGCTATGATGTGGTCTACCCCGGCAGCGCCAACCTGAGCCACTTGATCGCGGCGGGTGCCGTCCAGCCTCTGGACCGCAACCAGTTGCCGAACTGGCAGCATCTGGACCCGGAGTTCATGAAATCCCTGGAAGCGGTGGGTGACACGGGCAACCGCTACGCTGCGCCGTACCTGTGGGGCACCACGCTGATCGGCTACAACGTCGACAAGGTTCAGCAGATTCTGGGCGCCAATGTGCAGATGAACAGCTGGGACATGATCTTCAAGGAAGAGAACCTCGCCAAGCTGGCCAGTTGTGGCGTCGGTTTCCTCGATGCAGCCAACGAAATCATGCCCATCGCTTTGCACTACAAGGGCCTCGACCCCAACAGCCAGAAACGCGAGGACTACCCGCAGGCTCAGGCGGCGATGATGAAGATTCGGCCTTACGTCACCTATTTCAACTCGTCGCGCTACGGCATGGACCTCGCCAATGGTGACATCTGCGTCGCCGTGGGCTGGTCGGGCGGCGTGGCGCTGGCCAAACAGCTGGCCGATGCCGCCGGCAAGGGTGTCAGGGTGGAAATGGCGTTACCCAAGGAAGGTGCGCCGATGTGGTCGGACGTGATGATGGTGCCGACCAACGCCCCGCATACCAAAGAGGCCTATGAGTTCATCAACTACATCCTGCGCCCTGACGTCATTGCCCGGATCAGCAACAAGATCGGTTACCCCAATCCGAACAAGGACGCCACCGCGCTGGTGAACGCCAACATCCGTAATAACCCCAACATGTATGTGCCGGAGGAAGCGCGCAAAACACTGTTCGCTCTGCAGCCCATGCCGGCAGCGGTGGAGCGGATCCGCACGCGCACCTGGACCAGCATCAAGACCAATCGCTGATCATCGTGGCCCGGTACTTTTGTGCCGGGCCCGATCTGTCAGCTCAGCAAGGACCTGATGGTCAGTGCGCGTGACCAGTCTCAGAGAAGGCTGGCGAGGTTCAGCCGTTCAAGTGTTTGAGCATCCAGCGTCATCTGCATCGAACGCGCCAGGCTATTGAGTTGGTCCAGGTTGGTGGCACTGGCAATGGGAGAGGTAATACCTGGCTGATGCATGATCCAGGCCAGGGCGATTTGCGCAGGGGAGACCTGCTGCTCCTGCGCCGCCTGATGCAGAACATGCAAAATGCGCATGCCGCGCTCATCGAAGTACTTTTCCAGATCCTCGCGGCGAGCGCTGTGAGTCACGTCATCCAGGCCTTTGTACTTGCCGCTGAGAAAACCCGAGGCCAGGCTGAAGTAGGTCAGGACCTCGCAGCCCTCGGCCTGGGCAAAAGAGCGCAACTGCTGTTCGAAGTCATGCCGATCATAGAGGTTGTACTCCACCTGAAGGCAGCTGTAATGGGGCAGGGCGTGGCGATCGGCAGAGGTTTTGGCGGCCTGGAGATCTTCCAGGGTGTAGTTGGACGCGCCGATCGAGCGAACTTTGCCGCAGGCGATCAATGCGCCATACGCCTCCAGGGTCTCTTCGTGTGCTGTCGAGGGATCCGGGTAGTGGGAGAAGTACAAATCGATGTAATCGGTTCGCAGTCGACGCAGCGAATCATCCACGGCTTGCAGGATTCTGTCTTTCGAGAGCCCGTGCTGATGGGGCGATAGTTCGGCCCCGACCTTGGTGATAATTTTCACTTCGCTGCGTCGGTGGCTGTTCTGACTCAGCCATTTGCCGATGATCGCTTCCGATTCGCCGCCGCTATTGCCGCTGACCCAGATGGAATAGGCATCTGCGGTATCAAAGGTGTTGATGCCGAGTTCAAACGCTGCGTCGAGTAGCTTCAGCGAATCTTGTTCGTTGACGGTCCAGCCAAAGACATTGCCGCCTAGCACCAGGCGAGAACTCTCCATCGTAGAACTGCCCAAATAGTCTTTTTTCATACCGGTCCGCCGTTCGATTCAATAATCGGCCCTCTGGTTTTTGGCGTTCAGCCAAACACCTTGCAAGGTGATTGCATCCGTGTGTTTTCTCAGGCCCGCATGCCGTAAAAGAGCAGCTCGGTGATGTTCCTTACCTGAGCGGAGTGGGACTCGACATCCGGCTGCTCCTGGTTGACCAGCCTGAACAACTGCAGGTGTGAATAGTCGTTCAACAAGAAGGCGGCCAGGTCGACGTTGAGGTCTGCGCGTAGCTTGCCAGCCTGTTGCAGCTCTCTGAGCAATCCACTGATTTCAGCCCTGAGCGCATCGTTCATGGCGCGATAGCCTTCGGGCAGCCCGTTGTCGCCGCCAAACAATATCAATGGCAGCAGTTCACGCCAGAGGCTGGGGTGCATGACCTCCAGGGCGTAACCGGTCAGTCGTCGTTCCAGGTAACACATGGCGTCGACCGGATCCTCAATGTCAGGGATCTGGCTGCGGGTGTCCTTGAGTGCACGCTGGTCGGCGTCATGCAGGATTTCCAGAATGATTTCCTGCTTATTACCGAAGTACTTGAACACGGTGGGTGCCGACACCCCAGCCTGGTTGGCGATCTGTTCGATGGTGGTGTTCTGGAAACCCTGACGCTCGAACAGTTCAATCGCTGCCTTGCTGATGGCTTGGCGTCGTTCGACTTTCTGACGCTCACGTAGTCCGCTCACGGGAGATCCCTGTCGCTATGAAAAAGGGAGGGCGGATGTCGCCCAATCATCCATGCAAAATACTTAATCGAGTAAAACATTTAAAGCGATAATTTCTGTAGTGCGCTCTTTCGCGGGAACGAAAGGCTTCGGAGCATCCAGCGAAATGATTTGTTACCTGGATACCGGTGTGTTTTGCGGTGGCACCGAGCCGCGAGCCGATTCCCATATCGCCGTGTGGTAGCGGGCCGCTGAAAACAAGAAAAGAGACCTCGGTCTCTTTTTTTGTTTCTGTGGCAGACGGCGCGTTCATTGCGTTTGTTCGCAACGCCGAACAACCTGGCTTCAATCAGTTTGTCAGAGGGCGAGGTCAGGGTTTGTCCGCGACCGGGTTCGCCGTCCTCAGCTCGGGCATAGTCTGCGGGGCCGATCGGACAATCACGCTGATGATGGTCAGTGCTGCAATCACCAACCCCGGTGAAGTCGCCAGTAACACCCCGGTGGTGCCGGCCCCGGCCGCCAGAATCTGCCCGGCGGCCAACGGCCCGGCCACCGATCCCAGGCG
>NZ_JBGLYV010000104.1:0-19197 GCF_047304225.1 Pseudomonas sp. Pseusp3
GGGCGTATTCGGGAGGGGGCGGGTGAGGTAAGGCATGGGGCAGCTCTCATGTTGTTTTTATTAGAGATGGCTGCAGTTTTGTCAGCGAGGCAAAGAACGACAAACGATAAATTCAGCGGGGAAACCTTCGATAAATGCATGTTACTGGCGCAGGGCTGTGCCGGAGCCTGAAATAGACAGGCTGGACACGATCCTTGTGGGAGCGGGCTTGCTCGCGAAAGCGGTGTGTCAGATACATCAATGTTGACTGATACACCGCTTTCGCGAGCAAGTCCGCTCCCACAGAAAAGCGGTTCGCGGTGCTTTCTGAGTTGTCCTACGCAACACAAAATTGCATGTTACTCAGGAAATTTCCCACGAGGCGTGGGATGCTAATTAACTGGTCAGCCTTCCACGAGTGTCTTTCATGAAACGCAAAATGCCCGGTCTGAATGCCCTCAAAGCCTTCGAAGTGGCCGGTAGCACCGGCAGCTTCACCCGGGCCGCCGAGTTGCTCAATGTCACCCAGAGCGCAGTCAGCCGCCAGGTGCGTCAGCTCGAAGAGCAATTGGGCGAGAACCTTCTGGAGCGGCGGCATCATCACCTCGACCTGACCAGCGCCGGCCGGGTGCTGTTGCGGGCATTGCACCAGTCGTTCGACAAGATCGAGCTGACGGTGCGCAGCATCCAGCAGAAAACCCACTCCAACCGTTTGCACATCAACGCACCGCCGACCTTCACCAGCCGCTGGCTGATGCCACGGCTGGGGCGCTTGCGCGAGCAGCATCCGGAGCTGGAACTGAGCATCACCACGCGCCTGCAGGACAGCCTGGCGGAGACCAGCACCCTGGACTGCGCGATCCGTTTTGGCGATGGCGAATGGGACGGGCTGGACAGTTCGCTGCTGATCCAGGAACGGCATATCGCGGTGTGCGCGCCGTCCCTGTATGCGCGGGAGTGGAGCGAGCAGGGCCTGGACCTCAATCGCCTGACGCTGCTGCATGTGCTGGCCCGGGAAGACCAGCGTTACCTGACCTGGAAACACTGGCTGGATGCGGCGCGCATCAGCGGGGTCGACACCCAGGGCGGTTATGAATTCGATTTGCTGGACCTGGCGATCCAGGCCGCCATCGATGGCCTGGGGATCACCATTGCCGACTGGCACATGGTCGCCTCGGAATTGGCCAGTGGGCAGTTGACCCAGGTGTTGAACGTGCATGTCGACGGGCACCAGTCCTACTGGCTGGTGACCCGGCCGGAGCAGACACAGATGCCTCAGTTACAGGTGTTCAGCCAGTGGTTGCAGGAGGAGGTCTGGTTGGCGCAGAGGCAGCTGGAGCCGTCTACCGCGGCTTCCTGAAACACCACTGCCCCCCTGTAGGAGCGAGCTCGCTCGCGATGGGCGTCAACGATAACGCTGGGAACCTGACACCCCACGGTGCCCTCAAGACCATCGCGAGCAAGCTCGCTCCTACAGGGGATCACACCGTTCACAGGGGGTAACGTGCGTTTTTTGAATGTTTCGTCGCGCAATAAATCGTTTGTTCAACGCGGGTCAGATGCCAAGACTGCCCGGACTGGATAAAAACAACGATGGGCGATTCACATGCGACTCGAGCGAAACTTTGTTAACGGCCACTTCATTGAACCGGCCAACGCTGCACTGATCGCGGTCTACAACCCGGCGACCGAAGCGCTGGTGGGCCACGTCTCCGCGGCCACCGCCGATGAAGCCACGGCGGCGGTCGAAGCGGCCCAGGCAGCACAAAAAGTATGGGGCAGGCTCACCAGCATCGAGCGCGCCGAATACCTGCGTGCCTTCGCTGATGCCCTTGAAGCCAACGCCCAAAACATCGGCGAGGCCCTGGCCGGCGAATCCGGCAAAAGCGTTGCCGACGCCAGCAACGAAGCCCGTTACGCGGCGCAGATCACCCGTTATCACGCCGAATGGGCGCGTCGTATCGAAGGCGAGATCATTCCCAGCGATTCCCCGAACGAAAACCTGTTCCTGCACCGCGAGCCGATTGGCGTGGTCGCGTGCCTGATTCCGTTCAACTACCCGGTCTACACCCTGCTGCGCAAGATCGCCCCGGCGCTGATTGCCGGCAACACTGTAGTGGTGCGACCGAGCAACAACACGCCGACTTCGGCCTTCGAAATCGCCAAGGCCGTGCAGCAATCCGGCCTGCCGGCAGGCGTGGTGAACATCCTGACCATGGACCACGGCACCGCAGCTGTTGTCTGCACCCATAAGGCCGTGGGCCTGATCACCCTGACCGGCAGCGTCAACGCCGGGCGCATCGTGCTCGATTACTGTAAGGCCAACATCGCCAAGCCGTCCCTGGAACTGGGGGGCAAGACACCGGCGATCATCGAGGCCGACGCTGACCTTGAAGCCGCCGCCAGCGCCATCGTCGCTTCCAAGACCACCCACTGTGGCCAGTTGTGCACGGCGGTGGAGCGGGTCTATGTGCAGGAAAGTGTCTACGACAGATTCCTCGGCCTGTTGAAAGAGAAAATCAGTGCCGTGAAATTCGGCGACCGCGCCACCGATGCCAGCCTGATGGGGCCATTGGTCAACGCCAGTTCGCGGCAGAACATCCACGCCATGGTCGAGCGCGCCATTGCCGATGGCGCGGTGCTGGAGACCGGCGGCGTGCTGCCCGAGGGCAACGGCCATTTCTATCCGCCGACCCTGCTCAGCGGCTGCCGCCAGGACATGGAAATCATCCAGGAAGAAATCTTCGGCCCGGTGCTGCCGGTGCTCAAGTACCGCGACATAGACGAAGCGCTGGCCATGGCCAACGATCACCAGTTCGGCCTGTCGTCGGTGCTGTACACCGAGAATTACCGCACCGCGCAGAAAGTCGCCAATGCCATCGAGGCCGGCGAGTTGTACGTCAATCGCACCCCGGCCGACCCGTACCAGGGTTTCCACGCTGGCTGGAAACGCTCCGGTTTGGGTGGCGATGACGGCAAGCACGGCATGCTCGAATTTACCCAGACCCGTTTGGTGGTCATGAAGTACTGATCCACCCGCAACACGCCACACCCATAAAAACAATTATTCAGGGCGCCCGGACCACCGGGCTGCCCGAGGTCCCACAGATGTCCAAGCCTGCAACCACTGTTGCCGCTGTTCAGGGTTCGAACGCGGGTTCAAAAAGCCACAGCGACAAGGGAAGTCGTTATTTCCAACTGATGCTGTTGGTGCTCGCCGCCGGTGCGATCTACCCGATCCTGTACCTGCGCCAGGTCTACCAGACCACCATGCTCGAAGTGTTCCAGATCAGCCACAGCGAGCTGGGTTATCTGTACTCGATGCTCGGCACGATCTTCCTGCTCTCGTATCTGCCCAGCGGCTGGCTGGCGGATCGCATCGCGCCACGCTTTTTGATCTTCTTCTCGCTGGTGGCCACCGGTGCCCTGGGCCTGTGGTACTCCACCGCGCCGTCGATGACTGGCCTGATGATCATCTTCGGTTGCTGGGGCCTGACCACCGGCCTGACCTTCTGGGCCTCGGTGCTCAAGCGGGTGAAGATGATTGCCCATCACACTGAACAGGGCCGGTTTTTCGGCATCCTCGATGGTGGCCGTGGCTTGGTCGAAGCGCTGCTGGCGACAGTTGCCCTGGGCCTGTTCGCCTTCGCCACCGAAACCCGTGGCGAGTCGGCCGCCGAAGGCTTCAAGCACGTGGTTTACCTGTATGCCTTCACTTGCATCGCCATCGGCTGCGTACTGGTGTTGATCAAGGACCCGAAGTCGATGGAAGACACGGCGACGGTGGAGAAGGGCAAGTACAACCTGCTCAGCGACCTGACCACCCTGGTGAAAATCCCTGAGCTGTGGCTGGTGACGGCCATTGTGTTCTGCGGTTATCACATCTTCTGGGCCACCTACAGTTTCTCCGATTACCTGCAGGGCGGCGGTATGACGGCGGTCATGGCCGGCACCATCACCACCATCAAGTTGTGGATGCGCCCCATCGGCGGCATTGGCGGCGGCTGGCTCGGCGACAAGTTCTCCAATATCTCGGTGCTGATCGTTGCCTTGTTCATGGCGACACTGGCGATGGTCGGCCTGATCGTGTTCCCGGCGCTCAACAGCCTGGGCCTGCTGATCGGCACGGTGATTTTCATCGGCCTGATGACCTACGCCATTCGCGGGCTGTACTGGGCGATCCTCGACACCTGCAACATTCCGCTGCGCATCACCGGCCTGGCCATCGGCATTGTCTCGGTGGTGGGTTACCTGCCGGATGCCTTCATTCCCTTGATCAATGGCTACCTGACCGAACATTTCCCCGGTGCCTTTGGCTACAAGCTGTATTTCGGCTACATCGCTTTCGTCGGCCTGCTCGGGACCCTGGCGGCCCTGACCCTGCGCGCTCGAATCAATCGTCAATCTTTGAACAAGACAGGTGCCTGAGATGAAAATCGTCGCCCTTGAAACCCACATCGTTGCCGTACCGCCACCGCACATCGGCGGCATGTACTGGCTGTTCGTCAAGCTCAAGACCGATTGCGGCATCGAAGGCGTGGGCGAGATCTACGCCGCGACGTTCGGCCCGAAGGCCATGCTGCCGATCATCGAAGACGTGTTCGAACGCTACCTGCTGAACCAGGATCCGCACCATATCGAGCGTTTCTTCCGCCAGGCCTATTCGAGCGGTTTCACCCAGCGTCCGGACCTGACCATGATGGGCGTGGTCAGCGGGCTGGAGATGGCGTGCTGGGACATCATCGGCAAAGCGGCGAACAAGCCGGTCTACGAGTTGCTCGGTGGCAAGGTCAACGAACGGCTGCGTTCCTACACCTACCTGTACCCGGTCAACAGCAAGGGCGAGTACGACTATGACGACCCGGACCTGGCCGCCGAGTGCGCCATCGAGAACATGAACAAAGGTTTCACCGCCGTGAAGTTCGACCCGGCCGGGCCATACACCGCGTACTCCGGGCACCAGATTTCCTTGCAAGTGCTGGAACGCTGCGAAACCTTCTGCCGCAAGATCCGCGAAGCGGTGGGTGACAAGTGCGACCTGCTGTTCGGCACCCATGGGCAAATGGTGCCGTCTTCGGCGATTCGCCTGGCCAAGCGCCTGGAAAAGTACGACCCGCTGTGGTTCGAAGAGCCGGTGCCACCGGGCCAGGAAGACGCCATGGCGCAGGTCGCGGCCAAGACCAGCATCCCGATTGCCACCGGTGAGCGCCTGACCACCAAGTACGAGTTCTTCAAGCTGTTGCAGGCCGGCGGTGCGTCGATCCTGCAAATGAACGTCGCCCGCTGCGGCGGCCTGCTGGAGGCGAAGAAGATTGCGAGCATGGCCGAAGCCTATTACGCGCAGATCGCCCCGCATCTCTACAACGGGCCTATTGGCGCGGCGGCGAGTTTTCAGTTGGCGACGTGCACGCCGAACTTCCTGATCCAGGAAAGCATCATGACCTGGGGCGGTTTCCATGCCGAAGTCCTGACCAAACCGTTGCAGTGGGAGGACGGCTACATCATCCCGTCCACCGAGCCGGGCCTTGGCGTGGAGCTGAACATGGACGTGGTGCGCAAGCATTCGCCATACACCGGCGAGCGCCTGCACCTGCAAATGGCGCCCACCCCGGCGGATGTCAAAGACACCTCACCGGCCAGGGGCTGACGGGACGCTCTTCTGTAGGAGCGAGCTTGCTCGCGATGAATCCGAGAACGCCGCGGGGTGTCAGGTGCGCCGCGTAATCGTTGACCACCATCGCGAGCAAGCTCGCTCCTACAGGGCTCTACCCATTCCGGTTTTTTTGAACAACGACTTACGCGGTAACCGTGCATGACATACGACTACATCATCGCTGGCGCCGGCGCTGCAGGCTGCGTTCTGGCCAATCGCCTCTCGGCTTCCGGGAAACACACGGTGCTGCTGCTGGAAGCGGGCGGGAAAGACTCGTCCTTCTGGTTCAAGATCCCGGTCGGCTTCGCCAAAATGTATTACAACCCGACCTTCAACTGGATGTACTACAGCCGTCCGCAAAAGCAGTTGAACAACCGCGAGATCTACGCCCCGCGTGGCAAGGTGCAGGGTGGTTCGGGCTCGATCAACGCGATGGTCTACGTGCGTGGCCAGGCCCATGACTTCGATGACTGGGCGGCCAACGGCAACGACGGTTGGGGTTTCAAGGACGTGCTGCCGTACTTCCGCAAGCTGGAGAACCACCCGCTGGGTGACAGCGACTACCACGGCGGCAGCGGCCCGATCAGCATCACGCCGATGAAGGGCCAGACCCATCCGATCTGCGATGTGTTCCTCAAGGGTTGCGATGAACTGGGCTACCCCATCAGCGACGACTTCAACGGGCCGAAATTCGAAGGTGCGGGCATCTACGACGTCAACACCCGCGACGGCCAGCGCTGCTCCAGCAGCTTCGCCCATTTGCACCCGGCATTGATCCGGCCGAACCTGACGGTCGAGCATTTCGCCCTGGTGGACCGGGTACTGTTCGACGACCGGCAGCGCGCTACCGGGGTCTCCATCAGCCAGCATGGCGTGGTGCGTACCTTCATCGCCAACAAGGAAGTGATCCTGTGCGCCGGTGCCGTGGACACGCCGAAGATCCTGCAACTGTCCGGCGTGGCCGATCAGGCGCTGCTGGCCAGGCACAACATCCCGATGGTCAAGCACCTGCCGGCGGTGGGGCAGAACCTGCAGGATCACCTGTGCGCCAGTTACTACTACAAGGCCAACATTCCGACGCTGAACGACCAGCTCGGTTCGCTGTTCGGCCAGTTAAAGCTGGGCCTGAAGTACCTGTTGACCCGCAAGGGCGCGCTGGCGATGAGCGTGAACCAGGCCGGCGGGTTCTTCCGTGGCGACGAGCAGCAGAGCAACCCGAATTTGCAGTTGTACTTCAACCCGCTGTCGTACCAGATCCCGAAAAACAACAAGGCCAGCCTCAAGCCCGAGCCGTACTCAGGCTTCCTGCTGTGCTTCAACCCATGCCGGCCGACCAGTCGCGGGCACATCGAAATCGCTTCGAAAAACCCGCGGGATGCGGCACTGATCGACCCGAATTACCTGAGTACCCAGAAAGACATCGACGAGGTGATCCAGGGCAGCCGCCTGATGCGCAAGATCATGCAGGCACCTGCGCTCAAGGGCATCACCGTCGAAGAGGTGTTGCCGGGACCGGTGGTCGAAACCGACGAGCAGATGTTGCAGTACTTCCGCGAAAACAGTGGCTCGATCTACCACTTGTGCGGTTCCTGCGCCATGGGCTCGGATGAGCGGAAATCGGTGGTGGACAAGCGTCTCAAGGTCCACGGGCTGGACGGTTTGCGCATCGTCGATGCGTCGATTTTCCCCAACGTGACGTCGGGCAATACCCACGCCGCCGTGCTGATGGTGGCGGAGAAGGGGGCCGACCTGATCCTGCAGGACGCTTGATGCCGGTCACCTGGCTGCATTAAAAATGAATTTCCGCCGAGTCCGCAGCTCTACCTTTTAGGTAGCGGATTAGAGCCCGCGAATTCATAGAGGCAATCAGGGAGCGGCACGGTCATGAGTCGAGCATCGACGGCGGGTGGAGATCTTCCTGGCGGGTTGATCCTGGTGGTCGAGGACGACCCGCTGATCCTCGAGTTTCTGTGTGAAATTCTTCAGGAGGAAGGTTTTGTCGTCGAGCCGCAAATCAGTGCCGACGCGGCAGTGATCTATCTGGAACAGCATGCGCCGCAGGTGCACATGCTGCTGACAGACATCAGCATGCCCGGCACGCTCAATGGCGCGGACCTGGCCAACCAGTTCGGCGATCGCTGGCCGGACAAGCCGATCATGATCATGTCCGGTTTCGAAACCCCTGAAAGCTCAGGCGTGCGGCACACGGTCTCTTTCATCAAGAAGCCCTGGATGATCGGCGGGTTGCTCGATTGTGTGGGCGATACTTTCAAATCCAGGCGAATCAACTGACCCGTGCAGATGCTACATTGCCTGGCAAATCCGTCTGGCGCCTGCGAGGTTCTTTTCCTTGGCTGATCACTCTGTTTTCAACTCGACTTACCGTGCCTTTCTGTTCGACATGGACGGCACCGTCCTGACGTCCATTGCCGCCGCCGAGCGGGTCTGGACAACCTGGGCCGTGCGCCATGGCGTCGATGTCGACAGCTTCCTGCCGACCATTCACGGTGTCCGCGCCATCGACACCATCAGCCGTCTGGGGTTGTCCGGGATGGATGCCGAAGCGGAAGCGGCGTGGATTACCGAAGCGGAAATCGAGGATGTCGACGGGGTTTTGGAAGTGGCCGGCGCGGCGAAGTTCCTGCGGTCTTTGCCAGCCAAACAGTGGGCCATCGTCACTTCCGCCCCGCGGGAACTGGCGTTGCGGCGGATGGCGGCGGCGGGGATTCCGGAGCCTGAGGTGATGGTGACTGCCGAGGACGTCACGGCCGGCAAACCCGACCCTGCGGGGTACAGGCTCGCGGCCCGGCGCCTGGATGTCGAGCCCGCACAGTGTCTGGTTTTTGAGGACGCCACGGTGGGGATTCTGGCGGCCGAGGCGGCGGGGGCGGACGTGATGATTGTCACTGCGACCCATGAGCAGCCGATCAAGACCTTGCATGCGACGGTGGCAAGTTATGAATCGGTGCGGGTTCTGGTGGATGCCGCCGGTCTGCGCCTGCACGCCGTCTAATGTGGGAGCGGGCTTGCTCGCGAAAGCGGTCCCTCATTCAACAAACATGTCGACTGAAAGGACGCTTTCGTCGGAACGCCGCGCGGAGCAAGCCCGCTCCCACAGGGGATCAGTGTTCCAGTCAGTAAAGTCCGGGAACCAGCCGCCAGGAGCGGGCGCAATAGGCCTCGTATTCGCTGCCGAACTGCGCCTTCAGCAGGGCCTCTTCCGAATGAATCCGGGCTATCAGCGGGATCAAGGTCAACGCCGCCAGCAACAGACCGACGCCCGAGCGAAACGCCAGCGCCCAGCCCACGGCGATGACCATCATCCCCAGGTAACTGGGGTTGCGCAGGTTGCGGTAAATGCCCTCGGTGACCAGTCGATGCCCCGGTTGAATGGCCACCAATCCGCTGAAGCGCTTGCCCAGCACGAATACGGGCCACAACCGCAGCGCGCCGCCCACGATGAACAGCAGCGCCCCGAGCCAGCGCACGCCTTCTCCACCGAAAGTCCAGAAGTCGATGCGGTCGGTATAGGCCGGCAGAAAGCCGCTCAGCACACCGATCACGCCGAAAGCCGGGAGGACCCAGCGATTGGCCCGGTCTTCGCGTTCTCCCGAACTCAGGTTGACTTCGCTGAACAGTGATACGACGGCCATGATCAGGGTGGCCAAGGCAACGACGACCAGTGAACCGTGACTGAAATAAGCCGCGAAACCACCCAGTCCCCAGATCGCCAGGCCAAGGTAGGCGAGGGTGCTGACGACGGCGAAAAACGCCAGTCTGGCGGAGATTTTCATAAGTGCCTCACACGCGAAAGTGCCTCCTTTTATTGTAGGAGCTGCGGTGCGGCGCTCCGACTTGCCAGCGATGGCGTTTGAGCACTCGACACAGGCTTCAGAGGCAATCGCCGGCAAGCCGGCGCCTACACAAACATCTACGCTCTCGCGTTGCGCCGAATCACCTGTGGCGGCTGCCCGAACACCCGCAGGAACGTTTCGCGCATGCGGCGGCGGTCAGTGAACCCGGTTTCCAGGGCGATCTGGTCGAGGGTCAGGCGTCCGCGTTCAAGCATCTGTCGCGCTGCTTCCAGACGCAGGTTCTCGATGGCCTTGGCCGGCGATTGCCCGGTTTCGGCGCGAAATGCCCGGCTGAATTGCCGGGGGCTGAGGTTGGCCACTTGCGCCAGTTGCTCCACCGACAGGGGCTGGGCGAGGTGTTCCCGGGCGTAGCCGAGCACGGTTTGAATACGATCGGATTTCGGCGCCAGCTCCAGCAGCGCCGAGTGCTGCGACTGGCCTCCGGCGCGACGGTGGTACATCACCAGTTTTTGCGCCACGGCCCGGGCCAGCTCGGCGCCGTGGTCCTTTTCCACCATGGCCAGGGCGAGGTCGATGCCCGCCGTCATGCCGGCGGAGGTCCAGATCGAACCGTCGATCACATAGATGCGATCGGCCTCGACCTTGATCGCCGGAAACCGCGCCTGCAGTTCCCGGGAGTAGGCCCAGTGGGTGGTTGCCCGCCGTCCGTCGAGCAAACCGGCCTGGGCCATGACGAACGCTCCGGAGCAGATCGACGCCGTACGGCGTGCCGTGTTGATACTGGCCCGCAGGTAATCCAGTACGGCCTCGGGCGCCTGTTCGATGACGCAATCGCCACCGACCACGATCACGGTGTCGTACACGCGCTCATCGAAGGGTTCGGTGCCGATGCTCAAACCGCCAGAGGCTCGCAGGTTTTCACCGTTTTCGGACAGCACGCGCACGTCATACAGCGCCTCTGCGGCACTGAAATTGGCGTACTCGAATACCGGCATGGCGGCCAGCGCCATGGACTGGAAACCCTCGAATACCACGAACGCCACGCTGATCATGGAGCTGCCCTCAAATGGTCATGTCCTGAAAACGTACTTTAAACGTCATTTGAGACAGGCGTAAGTCCCTTTATAACGGTCTGCACCCGGCGAATCTCTCGCCTTACCGTAGAGGAATTGCACCATGGCGCTCTCATCCAAAGGTACTGCACTGATCACTGGCGCTTCTTCGGGGATTGGCGCGGTGTATGCCAATCGCCTTGCCCGGCAGGGTTACGACCTGATTCTGGTGGCCCGTAGCCGGGCCAGGCTCAATACCCTGGCCAATCATTTGAGCGACCAGACCGGGCGCACCGTGGAAGTGGTTGCCGCCGACCTGAAGAACAAGGCGGATTCGCTGCGGGTCGAACAGATCCTGCGCAGCGACGCCAGCATCACCCTGTTGGTCAACAACGCCGGGGTCGGTGCCGTCAATTCGCTGCTTGCAAGTCCCGTGGACGACATGGAAGCGATGATCAACCTCAACGTGACCGCGTTGATGCGCCTGGCCTACGCCGTTGTACCGGGCTTCGTTGCCCGGGGCACCGGCACCGTGATCAACATTGCCTCGATCGTGGCCATCGCCCCGGAAACGCTCAATGGCGTATACGGCGCCACCAAGGCGTTCGTGTTGGGCCTGAGTCAATCGATGCAGCACGAACTGGCTGACAAAGGTGTACGCATTCAGGCTGTGTTGCCGGGAGCGACTGCCACCGACTTCTGGAACGTGGCCGGCAACCCGGTGGAAAATTTGCCGAAGGAAATCGTCATGTCCGCCGAAGACATGGTCGATGCCGCGCTCGTCGGCCTGGCGGCAGGCGAAGTGGTGACCATTCCTGGCCTGCACGACGGCAGCCAGTGGGACCGCCACGAAGCCCAGCGCAAGACCCTGTCCGGGTTGTTCCACAACACCGCGCCGGCGCCGCGCTATCGCTGAGACGGTCACCTCGAGGCCGGGTGAACTAAGCTTGGGAGAGAGGACCGTTCACCACCGGCTCGCGCAAGCTCGTCGAGCCGGTGGCGTGTAACAGGAGCCCATATGCTTCACATCCGAACGCCTTTGATCTTGCACCCTGGCCTGTCGACCCCGACCCGCCGTATCTGGCTGAAACTGGAAAACCTGCAACCTGGCGGCTCGTTCAAAATACGCGGCATTGGCTTGCTGTGCAGCCGGACGGCGCAGCAGGGCAAGCGCAAGGTGGTCTGTCCCTCCGGCGGTAACGCGGGACTGGCCACGGCCATGGCTGCCGCATGCCTGGGGCTCAAGGCATGCATCGTGGTGCCGCACACCACCCCGCAAAGCACCCGGGAGCGGATCAGCAATACCGGTGCCGAGGTGATCGTGCACGGCAAGGTCTGGGACGAAGCCAATCAACGTGCACGGGAACTTGCCCAGGACCCGCGCAGTGAATTCGTGCCGGCCTTCGACCACCCGGTGTTGTGGGAAGGGCACAGCACCATGGTCGATGAAATCCTTGAAGACTGCCCGCCAGTGGATGTGCTGGTGACATCGGTGGGCGGCGGTGGCTTGCTGGCGGGGCTGCTCACCGGCCTGATCCGTCATCGGCGCACCGATTGCCGCATCGTTGCCTGCGAAACCGAAGGCGCGGCGTCGTTCGCCGCGGCGGTGGCGGCCGGGCACCCGGTCAGACTGCCGAAAATCGACACTGTCGCCACGTCTCTGGGCGCCGCACAAGTGGCCACCTGGCCGGTCAAGCACATCGGCGAATTCCCCCATGAGTGCGTGGTGCTCAGTGATGATGAGGCGATCATGGGCGTGGTGCGTTACGCCAATGACTTGCGTCAGTTGGTCGAGCCGGCATGCGGCGTTTCATTGGCGATTGCCTACCTGGATCACCCGGCGATTGCCGACGCCAATGACGTGGTGATCGTGGTGTGCGGGGGGGTGAGTATCAACGCGCAACTGGTGGCCGGGTGGGCACGCTTGTCCGCTGCCACGCACGCCAGGTAGGGCCGTAAACGCTATCCCGGTGTCACAAGCCCCACTACTGGCGATGACGATCTTCAGTGATCGGTGGCAACGCCATCCTGGACGAGAATGGCGCGGGCCAGGTCTTCGTCGCTTGCGTTGTTGAGGGCAGGATTGTCCTGACGGATCTTTTTCAACACCGCCTCCAGATAGGCACCACGAATCGCACCGCCGCTGGCGACGAAGCTGGAGGCGTCATCCCGGGCGGGAATCACGAGTTTGTCGTCTTTGAACGTCGAGTACAGCGAGGCGGAAACCCCGGCCGAGGTGGCGACATCTTCAGCATCGACTTTGGCCAGAGCGGAACCTGCGGGTAAACAAAGTAACAGGGAAGAAATGATAAACAAACGGCGCATGACGGTGTCCTCCGACAGCATGAAGCATAAGGGAAGTACCACATAATTTAGGATGCGCGGCGGTCCCCGAGAGTTCCCCGGCATTGCCGACTCTGCGCATGGACCAGTGATTTCATGGCCTTGCCGCTGGCGATTTTCTCCAGCCTGATCGACTATCCGCAGCGAGGAACGGGGCAAGAGGGAGGCAGGGCCGTTGAACGTCGATATTCAAAGCGTGGTGATCGGGGCTGGTGTCGTCGGGTTGGCGGTGGCCAGGGCCCTGGCCATGAGCGGGCGGGACGTGCTGGTGGTCGAAGCGGGTGAGGGCATCGGCACGGGTATCAGTTCGCGTAACTCCGAAGTGATTCATGCCGGCATCTATTACCCGGGCGGTAGCCTCAAAGCGCAGTTGTGCGTGGAGGGCAAGCAGCGTCTCTACGCTTATTGCGACGGGCACGCTGTTGATTACCGGCGCGTGGGCAAGCTGATCGTCGCCATCGATGAGCAACAGCGCTCGGCTTTGCAGCGTCTGTTGGAGCAGGGGCGTCTTAATGGCGTCGATGACCTGCAATGGCTGGAGGGTGCACAGGTCCGGGAGCTTGAACCGGCGTTGTCCTGCGTCGCGGCACTGTGGTCGCCCTCTACCGGTATCGTCGATTCCCACGGGCTGATGCTTGCGCTTCAGGGCGATGCACAGACGTTCGGAGCGACGCTGGCCTTGCGCACGCCGCTGCTGTCTGCCCGTTGCACCGAACAGGGCTTCGAGCTGCACATGGGCGGCATTCAACCCATGACGCTGGGCTGCCGCGAGTTGATCAATTGCGCGGGTCTGTCCGCTCCCGAGGTGGCGAGCAGCATCGTCGGTCTACCGGCGCAGTTCATTCCCCGGGCGCATTTGTGCAAGGGCAGTTATTTCAGTTTCAGCGGCCGGGCGCCGTTTCGCCATCTGGTGTATCCGGCCCCGGAGAGCGCTGGACTGGGCGTGCACATGACGCTCGATCTGGGCGGGCAGGCGCGCTTCGGGCCGGATGTCGAATGGGTCGAACGCATTGATTACCGTGTCGAACCCCGGCGAGCCGAGGGGTTCTATCAGGCGATCCGCCGTTATTGGCCGGGGTTGCCAGACAACAGCCTGCAACCGGCCTACAGCGGCATTCGCCCGAAAATCAGCGGGCCGACCGAGCCGGCCGCCGATTTTCTCATCAGCGGATGCGCCGAACACGGCGTGCCGGGGCTGGTGAGTCTGTTCGGCATCGAATCACCGGGGCTGACCAGTTGCCTGGCGCTCGCCGAGCGCGTGGTGGCACTCCTGGACGACCGATGATCAGTGCCGGCGCTGCCTTGCGAGCATCGGGTCTATGCTAGGGAGTGCGCTTACTGCCATCGGAGAATTCTGATGATCACCGTACGCACTGCCTGTCTGCTGGCCGATTACAAACGCTGGGCCAATCAGCGCCTGTTTGACAGCCTTGCGGCGCTCCCTCCAGGCGAAGTCAAAAAAGAACGGGTGTCGGTGTTCAAGAACATGATCGGCACCCTCAATCATGTCTATGTGGTGGATTGCATCTGGCGGGCGCACCTTGAAGGCCGGGGGCATAACTTCAAGACTTCACACGATCTGCTGCATGCCGACCTGTCCGAACTGCGCATGGCGCAAAAAGAGATCGATCACTGGTATTGCGACTGGAGCGCCCGGCAAACCGATGCGTCCCTGGACAGACCTGTGGAGTTCACCTTTGTCTCGGGCGAAAGCGGCGTCATGAGCGCCGGCGCGATGCTGATGCACGTGGTCAACCATGCCAGCTATCACCGTGGCTGGGTGGTGCAGATGTACTTCGAGATCCCGGCCATGCCACCGGTCACCGACATGCCGGTGTACCTGCGCGAATCTGAACCGGTGGTCCTGCAGTCGATCAATGCCCCGACAGTGGCGCCGCCATGTGCTGTACAATTTTCGAGCGCAACCAGCGTTCTGCCGGATCGTTATCGTTGACCCCGTTCCAGACCATCGACAGTTCGGACAGGTTGATATCAAACGGTGCATCGTCCGCCCGTAACTGGCTGCTGCCTTCGATCAACGCACTGGCCGCGTAGTCCGGCACGGTGGCGAGCAAGTCAGTACCCGCCAGCAAGGCCCGCAACCCCGCGAACTGTGGCACCGCCAGCACCACCCGGCGCGAACGGCCGATCCGTGCCAGGTCGTTGTCGATGGCGCCGCTCAGATCCCCGGAAAACGACACCAGCGCGTGGGGGCGTTCGCAGAACTCGTCCAGGGTCAACGGGCCGGGACGGTCATCGCCGCGCAGGATCTTCACACTCAAGTCGCGCAACTTCCTGCGCTTGGCGTTGGCCGGCAATTCCGTGGTGTAGCTGATGCCGACGGAGATCTCGCCGCTGGCCAGCATCGACGACATCAGCAGGAAGTTCACCCGGCGCACCACCACCACGACGTTCTGCGCCTCCTCGCGAATCTGCTTGAGCAGCGGCGGAAACAGCCCGAATTCAGCGTCGTCGGACAGGCCGATGCGAAACACGTCGCGGCTGGTGGAGGGCTCGAAATCCTTGGCCCGGCTGACCGCACCGGAAATGGTGTCCATCGCCGGCTGCAATTCCTTGAGAATCTGCAATGCCCTCGGGGTCGGCTCCAGGGTTCGTCCGTTGCGCACCAGCAACGGGTCGTCGAACAGATCGCGCAACTTTGCCAGCGACGCGCTGACAGCGGGCTGGCCGAGGAACAGCTTTTCCCCGGCCCGGGTCAGGTTCTTCTCGAACATCAGGGTTTCGAAAATCACCAGCAGGTTCATGTCCACGCGGCGCAGGTCGTTGCGGTTCATGCCCGGGTTCTCGGTGGGTTTTGGAGTCTTCTCAGTAAAGCACCAAACGCTGCGGAATCTGGAATTCGCTGATGACCTGTGGGAGCGGGCTTGCTCGCGAAGAGGGAGTGTCAGTCGACATCAATGTTGCCGAACACACCGCTTTCGCGAGCAAGCCCGCTCCCACAGGTGTCAGGTTCGGTGAGCATTTTGCGGAACGTCTCCACCAGCGGCCGCAGGTTGATCCGGTGCCACGCCGCCCACAATGGCGTGGTGAAGCAAATCCACGGCACCTCCCGCAGCACCACCCCCGGCGGGGCGTTGCGGCTCAGGCCTTTCTGGATCATCGCGATGCCCAGCCCCGACGCGACCAGCCCCAGTGCGGTGAAGGGTTCGGTGGCCTCCATGCGAATGTCCGGGGTGAAGCCTGCGCGGATGCAGGCGCTGACGAAGTCGTCGTGGCAACTGGCGTTCTGCCGGTGCTGCACGCCGATCCATTCCTGGTCGGCGAGGTCGGCCGGGGTCAGCACGGGCTGCAGCGCCAGCCGATGGTGCTCGGGCAGGGCCAGCAGCATCGGGTCGTCCAGCACCTGAAAACCCAGCAGGTCCGGGTCGTCATCGGTCGGTGGTTCGCTGACCAGGGCAATGTCCAGGCTGCGTTGGCGCAAGCCTTCGAGCTGTTCGGCCGAGCTGAGGTTGTACAGCGCCACGTGTACGTTCGGCCGGTCGACCCGCAGCACGCGCAAGGCATTGGGCAGCACGCCGGCGTGCATGGCGTTTTCGATGTAGCCGATGCACAAGCCGCCTTCTTCGCCGCGGCCCAGGCGCTTGCCGAGGGACTCCAGGCGATTGGCGTGGGTCAGCAGGGCGCGGGTTTCGGCGAGGAAGGTCTGGCCGTCGCGGGTCAGGCGGATGCGTTGCTGGCTGCGTTCGAACAGGGTCAGGCCCAGGCGCTCTTCGAGCTGGGCGATCTGCCGGCTCAGGGGCGACTGGGAAATGTGCAGGCGTTCGGCGGCGCGCCCGACGTGTTCTTCCTCGGCGACAGCAACGAAGTAGCGCAATTGGCGGATGTCGATCATGTCAGACCTGTAGGGACTCAAGTGCTGCGTATTATGTCTTGGACGGTCCGAACATCGCAATCTAGGATCTGCTCAACGGTCAGCAACCTGACCCCTGACACTCCAGAGGATTCATCATGAGCTTGAAAGACAAACTGCCCGGCGCGCTGGGTTTCGGCACCGCCCCTTTGGGCAACATGTTCCGCGCCATTCCCGAGGAAGAAGCGCAAGCCACCGTCCACGCGGCCTGGGATGCCGGTGTACGGTACTTCGATACTGCGCCGTTCTACGGTTCGGGCCTGTCGGAGATTCGCCTTGGCGCTGCACTGTCGCGCTACAACCGTGACGACTATGTGCTAAGCAGCAAGGTCGGCCGGGTGATTCTCGATGAAGTCGAAGACGCCGCTGCCCGTGACCTGGGCGAGAAGAGCGGGGTGTTCGAACACGGCCGCCCGAACAGGATCGTCAATGACTACAGCGCCGACGCCACCCTGCGTTCGATCGAGGACAGCCTCAAGCGGCTGCAGACCGATCGCCTGGACATCGTCTGGGTGCACGACATCGCCCAGGATTTCTATGGCGATCAATGGCTGGAGTACTTCAACCAGGCCCGTACCGGTGCCTTCAAGGTGCTGACCCGCCTGCGTGAGGAAGGTGTGATCAAGGGCTGGGGCCTTGGGGTGAACAAGGTAGAGCCCTGCGAGCTGACCCTTGATCTGAGCGAGGCGCAGCCGGACGGTTTTCTGCTGGCGGGTCGCTACACTCTTCTCGACCACGATCGCGCCTTGCAGCGCTTGATGGACGCCGCCCTGGCGCAGAACGTCGAGATCGTGGTCGGCGGTCCTTACAGTTCGGGCATTCTGGCCGGTGGTGCGCACTTCGAGTACCAGAAAGCCAGCCCGGCCATCATCCATAAAGTCGAGCAGATCAAGCGTATCGCGGCTGCCCATGGCGTTGATATCAAGGCGGCTGCTTTGCAGTTCTCGTTGGCTAACCCCGCCGTTGCGGCGGTGATTCCCGGTTCCAGCCGCCCTGGGCGGATTGTCGAAGATGTCGCCGCGCTGTCAGCGGTGATCCCAGCAGCCTTCTGGCAAGCAATGCGCGAAGCGAAACTGGTGTCCGAGCGCGCACCTTTGCCGATCATTGGAGCATGAGTATGAAAATCGATCTGACTGGAAAACTCGCCATTGTCAGCGGCAGCACCGCCGGCATTGGCCTGGGCATCAGCAAGGCGCTGGCCGAATCCGGCGCCACGGTGGTCGTGATCGGCCGCGAGACGGCCAAGGTCGAGCAGGCGGTGGCGAGCATTCGCCAGCAGGTGCCGGGTGCTCAATTGCGTGGGTTGACTGCCGATCTCGGAACGCTCGAAGGTGCGCAAAAACTGTTCGCCGCCGAGCCACGGGCCGACATCCTGGTGAACAACCTGGGGATTTACAACGCGGTTGATTTCTTTGACACCCCCGACAGCGAGTGGACGCGGTTCTATGAGATCAACGTGATCTCCGGTGTGCGCCTGTCCCGGCATTACGTGCCGGACATGGTCAAACAGGGGTGGGGGCGGGTGATTTTCCTGTCTTCGGAATCCGGGATCGCAATACCGGCCGACATGCTCAACTACGGCGTGACCAAAAGCGCCAACCTGGCGGTGTCCCATGGGCTGGCAAAGCGGCTCGCGGGCACCGGGGTGACGGTCAATGCGATCCTGCCGGGGCCGACATTGACCGACGGCGTGGAGCAGATGCTCAAGGACGCCACTGCCGAATCGGGGCGCAGCGTTCGCGAAGAAGCCGACGCCTTCGTGCGCAGCGCCCGGCCAACGTCGATCATCCAGCGGGTAGCGGATGTCGAGGAAGTGGCGAACCTGGTGGCGTACATCGCTTCGCCGCTATCCTCGGCCACCACCGGTGCTGCCTTGCGGGTCGACGGCGGTGTCGTCGACAGCCTGGCCATCTGAACCTTATTGATTGGAGAGAGCATTACATGGCAACTGCATCAGCCTTCATCGACATCCCGGCATCGGCCGAACAGGTCTGGCAATTGATCGGCGGTTTCAACTCGCTGCCGGACTGGCTGCCGTTCATTCCCAAGAGCGAACTCAGCGAAGGCGGGCGCGTGCGCAGCCTGCAAACGGCGGACGGTGCGGTGGTCATCGAACGCCTGCAAGCCTTCGACAACGCGGGCCAAACCTACAGCTACTCGATTTTGCAGGCACCTTTTCCGGCGACTGATTATCTGGCGACGATCAAGGTTCAAGCACAAGGCGAGGGCGCACGGGTGACCTGGTCCGGTCGCTTCGAACCGGTGGGTGTGAGCAATGAGGAAGTGGTGGCGTTGTTTACCGGCATCTATCAGGGTGGGCTTGAGGCGTTGCGGGCCAACTACCCGGCCTGACCGTCAAAACACCAATCCCCTGTAGGAGCGAGCCTGCTCGCGATGGGCGTCAACGATAACGCGGGCTGTCTGAATCCCCGCGGTGCCCCGGCGGTTTTAGCCGGCACGCGCGCGCCATCAGGGGGGTGTGTT
>NZ_JBGLYV010000105.1:0-19153 GCF_047304225.1 Pseudomonas sp. Pseusp3
GGGTCTCAGTCAATACATGTGTCGACTGACCCACCGCTTTCGCGAGCAAGCCCGCTCCCACAGTGTTTTTTGTCGGACATGGGATTTGTGTTCGACATCAACTGAATGTGCGAGCGAACCTGGGTGCACACAACACCTGTGCCCCACACAAAAACCCGTGGGAGCGGGCTTGCTCGCGAAAGCGGTGGGTCAGTCGACACATGTATTGACTGAGACCCCGCATTCGCGAGCAAGCCCGCTCCCACAAGGATCCTGGTGTTACTGATCGGACTTGATGCTGGTCCAGACCCGGGTACGCACCCGCTCAAGCTTTTGCGGCAGTGGCTGCACGACGTACAGCGTCTTCAATGCCTCGCTGGTCGGCGTCAGGTTCGGGTTGCCGGTGATGTCCTTGTCGATCAGCGCCAGCGAGTCCTTGTTGGCATTCGGGTAACCGAGGAAGTCGCTGATCGGCGCGATGACTTTCGGGTCCAGCAGGTTGTTGAGGAACTCGTGGGCTTCGACCACGTTCTTCGCGCTTTTCGGGATGGCGAAGGTGTCGAACCAGATCGGCGCGCCTTCTTTGGGCAGGCGCCAGTCGACGACCACGCCGTTGCCCGCCTCTTTGGCGCGATTGCCGAATTGATAGAAGCTGCCTGAGTAACCGATGGCCACGCAGATATCGCCGTTGGCGATGTCGGTCATGTATTTGGCGGAGTTGAAGTAGGTGACGTAAGGGCGAACCTTGAGCATCAGCGCCTTGGCCTTTTCGTAGTCATCCGGGTTCTGGCTGTTCGGGTCCAGCCCCAGGTAATGCAGGGCCAGAGGCAGGATCTCCGACGGCGAATCGAGCATCGCCACGCCACAGGCCTTGAGCTTCTCCATGTTCTCGGGCTTGAACACCAGGTCCCAGCTGTCCACCGGCGCATTCTCGCCAAGCGCCGCCTTGACCTTGGCCGGGTTGAAACCGATCAGCACGGTGCCGTACATGTAGGGCACGCCGTACTGGTTGCCGGGGTCGTTCTTGTCCAGCAGCTTGAGCAAGGCCGGGTCCTGGTGCGACCAGTTCGGCAGTCTGGACTTGTCGAGTTTCTGGAACACCCCCGCCTTGATCTGGGTTTCGATGAACTGGTTCGATGGCACCACCAGGTCGTAGCCCGAGTTGCCGGTGAGCAGCTTGGCTTCCAGGGACTCGTTGGTGTCGAAGGTGTCCCAGGTCACCTTGATCCCGGTGTCCTTGGCAAAATCCTTGGGCACGGACGGCAGGATGTAGTCCGCCCAGTTGTACACCCGCAATTCGTGCTGTTCGGCTTGCACCGCGCTGGCCAGCAGCGACAGCCCGCAAACGGTGGCGCCCAGTATGCGTTTCATTGAGTCCATGGATCATTTCCCCAAGTGTGGCGTGAGTACGATGGTTTTTATGTTCTGTACACGGCAGCAGCCTTGAAAATTGCCAAGGGCAAGGAAGTGAAGCGTCTGGTTGTGATTTGACCTGGGGTTGCCGAACCGGCAACCCGCGTCTGATTCTTACTGACGGCGTGGCCGGTTCACAGCGTGAGGCAGGCCAAAAGGAGACCGAAACGGCCAAAATACGTGTCCGTATTGATCAGCGCCGCGGTGGTCCGCAAACCTTAGGTGTGCTGCCTGACACATCGCTTCGCGAGCAGGCTCGCTCCCACTGGGGTTGTGATGTGACTACAACAGCGACAAGGTGTAATTGATGATGAACCGGTTCTGATCCACGTTGCGGCCCGTGTCAGTGTTCGACCTGGCGTTACGCAGTGTGAAACCCACCCCTTTGAACGTGCCCGACTGCAACACGTAGTCCAGGGTCATGTCGCGCTCCCACTCGGACTGATCGCTGGCGTTTTGCGCTTTGATGTCCGTGCCCTTCAAATACACGATCGAGGCTTTCAGGCCCGGCACGCCCAAGGGCGCGAAGTCGTAGGTGTACTGCCCGAAGTTGGTCTGTTCGCCGGCCCGGGCAAAGTTCTGGATCATCTTGTCGGTGGGCAGGTAGACACTGCCGCCGCCCGCCCCTTTGTCCACCAGGCTGCCCTGGTTGGGCTGGACGAAGTTGCTGCCATCGCCCACACGCTGATGCCCCACCGACACCGCGTGGCCGCCATGGGTGTAGGTGACCATCGCCGACCAGGTGCTGTTGTCGATTTCTCCGTCGTTGTCGTCGGTGTAGCCCGATACCCGATAGCCTTGCGCGCGGCCGGAGGCCGAGCTGTTGGCACCGCTCGAGGTGGTGCGGAAGTAGCGCAGGTCGGTGGTCAGTGAGTTGGCGCTGTCGATTGGCAGGATGTGCGTCAGGCCGAGGAAGTTCTGGTTGTAGAAGTCCTCCAGCTGCGCGAAGTAATACTGGGTCTTAAGCGTTTTGGTGAGGTTGTAGTCACCACCGGCGTAATAGAACTTGTTGCTCTCGCGCGTGCTGCCGGCGACCGACAAGCCTGTGCGGTCCGTCGAGGCGCGCCCTACCGCGTGCTCAAGCACACCGCCGGTCAACGTCAGGCCATCGATGTCGTTCGAGGTGAGCTGGGCACCGGTAAACGATTGCGGCAACACGCGAGCATCGTTCGCCAGAAGGATCGGCAACTTTGGCAGCAAGGTGCCGTAGCGAAATTCTGTCCTGGCAAGGCGCATCTTCGCCGTAGGACCGAAGCTGCTCCAGGTGTCGGCCGCGCCGTCGCCGTCAGAAGGAATCATGCCGCTACCGACGTGGCGCCCCGCTCCGCTGTCCAGTGTGATGCCGAGCAATGCCTGGGCATCGAGCCCGAACCCCAGCGCGCCCTGGGTAAACCCGGATTCATAGCGCAACACAAACCCTTGGGCCGCTTCTTCGGTTTTCGAAGGATCAGCCGTGCCGTCGCGATTGTCGCTGTTGAAGTACAGGGTACGCATCGAGAGGCTGGCCTTGCTGTCTTCGAGAAAACCATGGGCTGCGCTATCGGCGGCCTGTACGCACAGCGAACTGGTGGCCAGCAGGACTGCAGTGGGAATCGCTCGTTTGAACATACGGTGCTCCTGGGTGTTTCTTATCGTTATTTGAAGGTTTCACCGCCAGACAGGACCCGATTTCCGCCCACGCAACAGCGCTCAACACGGGCGCGAAATCAGGCGCGCTCGATGAGTGACATGAGTCATGGGACGTTCGAGGTGAGGGTTGACTGGCTGGCTTGTGAAACTCTTAAAACATTTCGAGAGGCTATTATCAAACGCGACGAAAGTAGTTTTCGTGGAGGGATACGGCTTGTCGCGCCGGGGTATGGACGGTCACTGTTTTTGCATATCGGTGTGGCGAATTTTCACCATACTGATTTCATCGGCAGTGTTCGGCGACTGCCTGCATGTCCCGACAAGAGCAATGACTCATGAACGATCAAATCGAGCTGTTCGGTGCCAACACGGGCAACAGTCTGCGGGCAGCGATTGCCCTGGAAGAGTCGGGCATCGCCTACACGGCACGCAAGCTGGACCTGTATGCACAGGAGCAGCGTGGGCCGGCCTTCCTGGCGCTAAACCCGGCCGGGAAAGTCCCGACCCTGATCGATCACGGGACTACGCCGATGCTGATCATCAACCAGTCCAACGCCATCATCCAGTACGCCGATGCCAAGGTGCCTGGACGGCTGGCACCGGCGCAGCCAGGGCCCGAGCGCATCCGGGTGATCGACCGCTATTTCTTTTTCGTGACCGATGTCATCGCCCCCAGCCATGCCGCGTTTTTCCTGCACCAGGCGGGGCAGGACAAGGCGGCGGCGATCATCGATCTGCGGGTGATCGAGCAACTGACGTACTCGGAACGTTTTTTGACGGACGAATTCATGGCCGGAGAGCAGTTCTCCATGGCCGACATTATGGCGTTCACCATCGCCACCGCGTTCCGTGATCGACTGGACTGGACGCAACTGCCTCAGCTATCGCGCTGGTTCGACAGGGTCGAAGCCAGGCCGGCGCTGCAACGCGGCCTGAATGTGTTCAACCATTCCTGAGAGTCGCCGTCACTGTAGGAGCGAGCTTGCTCGCGATGGTCGTTAACGATTACGCGTGTTTACTGACTAAACGCAGTGCTCTTGAGTCCATCGCGAGCAAGCTCGCTCCTACAGTGACGTAATATGCCGGGCATTTTCTCACGAACACGAAACGATTTCGCCTCAGTCGGCGTAGCCGAGTTTCACCGAGCGACTTTCCTGCACCTGGCTTCGCGTAGCGAGGCAGTAATACAACGGGCACGTCACCACCAGCCCCACCAGCCACGACAGGTCCGCGCCATCTACCAGATTGGCGTACGGGCCGACGTACAGTGAAGTATTGGCGAATGGCAGCTGCACGATGATGCCGATGAAGTAGGCAATGATCGCGTGCAGGTTGAAGCGACCGTAGATGCCGCCGTCGGCCCGGAAGATCGACGCGATGTCATAGCGACGACCCTTGATCAGGTAAAAGTCGATCAAGTTGATCGAGGCCCACGGCACCAACACCAGCAACAGCGCCAGGATCAGGCCGATGAACTGCGAGATGAAATTCGCCGAGGCACCCAGCGCCACCACGCAGCAACCCGCCAGCACGATGCTCGACAACACCACGCGCACCTTGATGCTGGGCGTCCACTGGCTGGCGAAGGTCTGGATCGAGGTGATGATCGACAGCACCGCGCCGTACAGATTCAAGGCGTTGTGGCTGATGATGTTGAGCAGGAACAGCACCATCAGGATCGGCCCCAGCCAACCGGTGGACTGCTTCACCGCCGCCATCGCCTCGGTGCCTTCCGGGGTAGCCAGTACCGCCACGGCACCGAAAGTGAACGACAGGATCGTGCCCAGGGTCGCCCCCAGGTAAGTGGCGAAGAACGGCCGGGTGATGCCGATGTCCGCCGGCAGGTAGCGCGAGTAGTCCGACACATACGGCGAGAAACTGATTTGCCAGATGATGCCCAGCGAGACCGTGGCCAGCCAGCCGGACAGGTTGAACCCGCCGCGAGTGAAGAAGTCCGCCGGCAGGTCATGGGCGAAGATGTAGAGGAAACCGGCCAGCAAGGCACTGCCCATGACCCAGGTGCCGATGCGGTTGAGGGTATGGATGAAGCGATAACCGATCACCCCGATGGCCGTGGCGCTGAGGGCACCGATGAGGATGCTGGCCGGCACCGGAACCGACGGCGCAATGCCGACAATCGATTTGCCCGCCAACACGATGTTGGAAATGAAGAAACCGATGTAGATCAGTGCTGCGAAGAACACGATCAGCAGCGCGCCATAGCGGCCGAACTGACCACGGCTCTGCACCATCTGCGGAATGCCCATGCACGGTCCCTGGGCCGATGCGAGCGCAATCACCAGACCACCGACCATGTGCCCGAGCGCAATCGCCAGCAGGCCCCAGAACAGGTTGAGGTGGAACACCTGGACCACCATGGCGCCGGTGACGATGGGCAGTGGCGCGATGTTGGTGCTGAACCACAGAGTGAAAAGATCGCGGGCCTTCCCGTGGCGCTCTGCGAGTGGAACGTAGTCGACCGTGTGATTCTCGATCAACGGATCTTGCCGGGACATCTGGGACATGTGCATGAACTCGAGTTGGTCTGTTCTTATCTTTGTATGAAGCCAAACCGGGGGGACTCTCTGGCCGCCCCTCAGATGCCGACCATATTATGGTATTCCAAACTTTAAACAAGACTGAACCGGTCTTTGAGCACGCATCTGAACCGGCATCCTGCCCGATTCACGCCAGCTCTGGATAGCTTAAAGCCCCGTAATCATTGAGTTCCCGACGAAAGACGTACGTTTATCGGTTCACCCAAAAAGACCTTGCAATCGATGTATTACGGTATACCATCAGACCTACAAACACATAAAAAACGCGTCACACCACCCGAGGACCGTCCAATGATCGATGCCGCCATCTACAAACAAGTCATGGGTTCGTTCCCGTCCGGAGTGACCGTGATCACCACCCTGGATGACGACGGGCAAATCGTCGGCCTGACCGCCAGCGCCTTCAGCTCGCTGTCGATGGACCCGGCCCTGGTGCTGTTCTGCCCGAACTACAGCTCCGACTCCTACCCGGTCTTGATCAAGAACAAGCGTTTTGCCATCCACGTGCTCTCCGGCGGCCAGCAAAACGAAGCCTATGCCTTCGCGCGCAAAGGCAAGGACAAGGCCCAGGGGATCGAGTGGACGCTCAGCGAACTGGGCAACCCGATTCTGGCCAATGCCACGGCGGTCATCGAATGTGAGCTGTGGCGCGAATATGAAGGTGGCGACCACGCCATCATGGTCGGCGCCGTGAAAAACCTGATCGTGCCCCGCCAGAGCAGCGGGCCACTGGTGTATTGCCACGGCAAGATGGGCGCTTTACCGGTGCTTGCCTGATCCCTCTGATATCACCGCATACCCCTGTGGGAGCGGGCTTGCTCGCGAAAGCGAACTGCCAGGCGGCATATGTGTTGACTGACACTCCGTCTTCGCGAGCAAGCCCGCTCCCACACTGGTTAGCGTTAGCCGCGATGAGAAGTCATTTGCGGAAAATATGTATTATGGTATACCAATATTCAACGAGCCCGCAGTCGACAGGCCGATAACAAAAGATCCGAGGTAAACGTCATGAAGTTTTCCCTGTTCGTACACATGGAACGTTGGGACGAAAGCGTCAGCCACCGCCAGTTGTTCGAAGACCTGACCGAACTGACCCTGATGGCCGAGGCCGGTGGTTTCAGCACCGTGTGGATTGGCGAACACCACTCCATGGAATACACCATCTCGCCAAGCCCGATGCCACTGCTGGCTTATCTGGCGGGCAAGACCACCACCATTCACCTGGGCGCCGGCACCATCATCGCGCCGTTCTGGCACCCGCTGCGGGTGGCCGGCGAATGCGCATTGCTCGACGTGATCAGCAATGGCCGCATGGAAGTCGGTCTGGCCCGTGGCGCCTACCAGATCGAATTCGACCGCATGGCCGGCGGCATGCCAGCCTCCTCCGGCGGCCAGGCATTGCGCGAAATGGTGCCGGTGGTGCGCGCACTGTGGAACGGCGATTACGCCCATGACGGCGATATCTGGAAATTCCCGACGTCCACCAGCGTGCCCAAGCCGATCCAGCAGCCGAACCCGCCGATGTGGATCGCCGCCCGCGACCCGGACTCGCACAACTTCGCCGTGGCCAACGGCTGCAACGTCATGGTCACGCCGCTGATGAAAGGCGACGAAGAAGTCCTCGACCTGAAGAACAAATTCCAGGCTGCCCTGGACAACAATCCTGGCGTGCCGCGCCCGCAACTGATGGTGCTGCGTCACACCCACGTGCACACCGCCGACGACCCGCAAGGCTGGGAAGTCGGGGCTCGGGCGATCTCGAAGTTCTACCGCACGTTCGATGCCTGGTTCGGCAACAAGACCACCCCGGTCAACGGCTTCCTCGCGCCGAGTCCGGAAGAGAAATTCGCCGGTCGCCCCGAGTTCGAACTGGAAAGCCTGCACAAGACCGCCATGATCGGCACCCCGGAAGAAATCATTCCGCGCATCAAGTACTACCAGGAACTGGGGGTCGACGAATTCAGCTTCTGGTGCGATAACAGCCTGCCCCACGCGGAGAAGAAAAAATCCCTGGAGCTGTTCATCAAGCATGTGGTGCCAGCGTTCCGCTGAATGCGCCACCCTGCTCCCCCGGACGCGAAGCCGGGGTGTAGGAGCGAGCTCGCTCGCGATGGACGCCAACGATAACGCGGGCCATCTGAATCACCGTGTTGTCCAGAGTTTTTCGCGAGCGAGCTCGCTCCTACAAGGGTCGATTTCCATGTTCACTGGTCGTCTCCCATCACTCGCCCTTCCCTCCGGCGCCGCGCGGGCTTACCTGCGCGGTGAATGGACCGCTTCGCACCTGCACTTCAAGCGCCTGCGCGCCAGCGTTTCGGCCAAGCAGAACGGCTTCTGGCAAATAGTTCACTGAGCCCACCCGAACAGCCAATCACGCACCCTACGTCTCGCCATTGCATGGCGTGTGCGGTGCCTTGTGTTTCGCCTTTGATCAGGTTTGCCCAATGAACAATAACAACGCGCTGTTGATCATCGACATGCAGCAGGAGGACGGTTTCGTCCTGGAAAACTTCGACAGGGTGGTCGCCCATACCGCCGCCCTGCTCGATACCGCACGCAACCAGCGGATGCCGGTCATCTATACCCGCCACATCAATCAAGCCGATGGCAGTGACCTGCCCCACGGTGAACCCCTGGCCGCCGACGGTGGCCCCGGCAGTTACCGCGCCGGCACCCGGCAAGTGGAAATCATCGAGTCGCTGACGCCGCAGTCCGGTGAATTGATCATCGACAAGGGCCGCTACAGTGCCTTTCACCGCACCGACCTCGATGCCCGACTCAAGGCACTGGAGGTCGATACGCTGATCGTCTGCGGTGTGCTGACGGACGTCTGCGTGCTGACCAGCGTGTTCGATGCCTTCGCCCTGGGCTATCGCGTGCGCCTGGTCAGTGATGCCTGCACCACGACCAGCGAGGCCGGGCATTATTCGGCCCTGCTGATCATGGCCAACTGGGTCTACTCGCTGGAAATCCTCACCACCACCGAGTGCCTGCGCGCCCTGGAACAGCGCGACTACCTGAGCCTGATCCCCGAGCGTCCGGACCTGTTTGCCCACCAGCCCCATGAGCTGCCCGGCACCATCGCCCGCCTGCATTCCCACCTCGTCCGGACTCAGGAGTGATCGCCATGCAAGTCGAAAAAAGAAGCATCGATTTCATCCCCGAGACCGAACGCCACGGCAAGCCGGGCTCGCTGTTCTACATCTGGTTCGGCGCCAACATGAACATCACCACCATCGCCTCCGGTGTGTTGCCGGTGGTGATGGGGCTCAACCTGTTCTGGAGCGCACTGGCGATCATCGTCGGCTCGTTGCTGGGGGCGATTTTCATGGCCTCCCACTCGGCACAGGGACCGAAGCTGGGCATTCCGCAAATGATCCAGAGCCGGGCGCAATTCGGCGTGTTGGGGGCCGTGTTGCCGCTGCTGTTCGTGATGCTGATTTACCTGGGCTTCTTCGTCAGCAACACCTTGCTCGCAGCCCAGGCACTGGAGTCCGTCAGCCCGCTGCCGATGTCCGGCAACATCTACCTGATCGGCGCGCTGTGCTTCGTCGTCGCGCTCTATGGCTATCGGTTGATTCACCGCTTGCAGAAGCTGCTGTCGATACTGTCGCTGGTGGTGTTCGTGGCCGCCACGGTGCTCGCCTTGCAGTTGCCGATCCCGACCGAACAGTGGCTACCGACCGGCTTCTCGTTGTCGAAGTTCCTGGTGGCGGTGAGCATTGCCGTGACCTGGCAACTGTCCTATGCGCCTTACGTCGCCGACTACTCGCGCTACCTGCCGAGCAGCACGCCGACCGCCCGGGTGTTCTGGTACAGCTACGCGGGCACGGTCAGCGGCGGCGCGTGGATGATGATTCTCGGGGCGATCCTGAGCGTCGGCATCGGCGACTTTTCCAGCAACGTCGGCGGGCATGTCGCCGGTCTGTTCGGCAGTGGCGCGGTACTGCTATTCGCCTTCATCGTCTACGGCCAGGTGTCGATCAACGTGTTCAACCTGTACGGCGCGTTCATGTCGACCATCACCGTGATCGAACCTTTCGCCCGACTCAAGGTGACCCCGCGGGTACGCGGCGTGTTCATGCTGCTGATCAGCCTGGTGGCCACGGCCCTGTGCACCATCGGTCAGGACGACTTCATCAACTTCTTCCTGAACTTCATCTTCTTCATGAGCTACTTCCTGATCCCGTGGACGGCGATCAACCTGGTGGACTACTACTGCCTGCGCAAAGGCCAGTACCGGATTGACGACATCTTCGACGTTAACGGGATCTACGGGTGCGTTAACCGGATTGCCTGCGGCAGCTTCCTGCTGGCGATTGCCCTGGAAATTCCGTTCATGAACACCACGCTGTACGTCGGCCCGGTGGCCACGGCGCTGGACGGGGTGGACCTGGCGTGGATCGTCGGGCTGCTGGTGCCGGCGCTGAGTTATTACTGGCTGATGAAGCTCGGCAAGCATGCACCGATGCTGGAGTCAGCAGCCGACTAAATTCCAGGCAAAAAAAATCCCAGGCAGCTGATGGACGCCTGGGATTTAAAAATGCATAAACCGTGGTGGTGAACGCGGCGCGGATATTACGGAATATTTCACGCTGTAACAAGATATTTTTATTCACTATCTAGTTAATAAACGTTCCAAGTCCTTAAATATCCACATATTTTCTAAGGCTTACTAGAGGAACCAGCGATATTCCCGCGCGCTGATGTCATGCAGAAATGCCAGATGATCCTGACGTTTGTTTTCGCAATAGACGTCCACAAACTCCGCCCCCAAGCCTTCGCGCAGCGATGCATGACTTTGCATGGACTGCACCGCTTCGAGCATTTCCAACGGAAAGTCGATGCCACTGCTGCGGTCTTCGTTGAGCGGCGCAATCGGCTCGCGCTCCGCTTCCAGACCTTGCTCCAACCCCACCAGAATCGCCGCCAACGCCAGATACGGGTTGGCATCGGCGCCCGCCAGGCGGTGTTCAATGCGCAGGTTCTTGACGTCCGACTCCGGTATGCGCAAACACGCATCGCGATCCTCGAAGCCCCAACTGGCGCGCGACGCGACGTTCACCGTGCCGCTCAGGCGGCGCATGGCATTGTGGTTCGGGGCAAAAATCGGCATGCAATGCGGCAACACATCCAGACAACCAGCCACCGCATGACGCAGCGCCCGCTGCCCGTTCGCTGCCAACAGATTGTTGCCGGCCTCGTCATACAGGCTGACATGCACGTGCATGCCGCTGCCGGGGTGCTGCAAGTAAGGTTTGGCCATGAAGCTGGCGCGCAGGTTGTGCTTGAGCGCCACGCCCCGGGTGCTGCGGCAGAACAGGGCGGCCCAATCGGCGGCGCGCAGGCCGTCATCGCAATGGCCGAAGTTGATTTCGAACTGCCCCGGGCCGAGCTCGGCAGTGATCACCGTGGCATCGACGCCTTGTTCACGCGCGGTCTCGACCATTTCATCGAGCACCGGGGCAAATCGCGACAAGCGTTCGATGTGCATGTTCGGTTGATCATCGGCATCGCCGGTCAGCTCGTCACGGGGAAATTGCGGCAAGCCGTCCTTCAGGCGGCTGTCGAACAGGTAGAACTCCAGTTCGAACGCCACCACCGGATGAATACCCTTGCGCTTGAGCCGCTCCAGCACCTGCGCCAGTACCTCGCGGGGCTCGAAGACAATCGGTTTTTGCGTGCCGTCGGAGGTGATCAGCATCTGGCCCAATGGCTGTTTTTCCCAGCTCACCCGTTTCAGTGTGCCGGGCACCAGGCGACGGGGCGCATCCGGGTCGCCGTCGTTGAAGCAGTAATCACCGATCTTGAACAACCCGCCCTGGGTGCCGAGCAATACGCAGTTCTGCGGCAGCTTGAGCACGCTGCCGGCAGCGACTTTTTCGAGCATCTCGATCGGGTAGCGCTTGCCGTAGAAATGCCCCGGAATGTCCAGGGAGATCAGGTCGACGTAACGCACTTCGGGGTTGCAGTGGCGGAAGTTGCGAACCTCGGCCAGCAGTTCAGAGCACACAGCATCCATCGATTTGTTCCTTGTTGTTATCAGGTGTAAACCCAGAGCACGCGGGTCGGTTGGTCGGACAGGTTGCCGTAGCGGCAGTGCGCATGGCTGGCCAGTTGAAAGCTGTCGCCGGGATGCAGGGTCACCGGTTGGTTGTCGTCGAGCCACAGGGTCAACTCGCCTTCCAGGACGTAACCGCCCTGCTCCGAGCTGTCCTTCATGTGCCGGTCGCCGCTGCTGGCACCGGGCTCGAGCCGGCTTTCGAGCATCGAGAACGAGGCGCGCATTTTTGGCGAAACGAGGATGTCGGTAATGCCGTCGGCGTAGTACAGCGTGCGGCGCTCGTCCGGGCGGGTGACCCAGGACAGGGCCATGGGTTTGGGCAGGCTGTAGAAATAGGTGGTCGGCACGCCCAGGGTTTCGCTGATGGCGGTCAGGTCCGCCACCGTCGGGCGCGACAGTCCGCGCTCGACCTGGGACAGGAAACCGACGGAGCGACCGATTTTGTCCGCCAGTTCCTTCAGGGTGTACTTCTTGTGTTTGCGCAGGTCCTGGATCAGGATCGCCAGCGCCGAGATTTCTTCTTGCATGTCCATCTTGAGGCTTCCAGAAAGTGTCGCTTCAAATACTGTCGCGCAGTCGATACCAGGCCTTGCCGATGGCTTCCAGCGGCGCGGCCAGGTATTTGCCGCCGGGAAAACTGCCGTTGTTCAGGCCCTGGTACAGGGACAGCTCGTCGGGTTGACCGAGTACCGCGTCGGACACCGCCCGCGCCGCGGCCAGCGTCGGCAGCACGCCATGCCCGGAATAGCCCTGCATCCAGTACAGGTCGCCGCGCCGTCCGATATCCGGTGTGCGCTTGAGGGTCAGGTCGATGTGTCCGCCCCAGGCAAACTCCAGTTCGACGCCCGTGAGCTGCGGAAACACGCGCTCCAGGAACGGCCGGGTCGCCGCGGCGATGTCCTTTGGCATCCCGCCCAGGTATGTGCAACCGCCACCGAACAGCAGGCGGTTATCCGGGGTGCGCCGGAAATAGTCGAGCACGAACTGGTTGTCGGTCACACACACGTTGCTCGGCAGCAGCGCGGTGGCTTGCTCCGTCGTCAGCGGCGCGGTCGCGACCTGATACGTCCCGACCGGCAACACGCAACTGGCCAGTTGCGGGTCGAGTCGATCGAGGTAAGCGTTGCACGCCAGCACCAGCACATCGGCGCGGATGCGACCGCGCTCGGTGGTCACCACAAAGCCGTCGCCCTCCTCGCCATAGCTCAGCGCCTTGCTTTGCTCATGGATGCGGCCACCGGCCCGCTCAATCGCATCTGCGAGGCCCAGGGCCAGTTTCAGCGGGTTCAAATGCCCGCCCTCGGGATCGAACAGGCCGGCCTGATAACGCTCGCTGGCGACCCACTGCGGCAAATCGCTGCGCTCGATAAATTGCAGTTTGTCATGGCCCCACTTGTGGCTCGCCTCGTCTTGCCACTCGGTCAGCAGCCCCACTCGCCGCGGCATCACCGAAGTCCAGAGATGGCCGGCGCGGTAGTCGCAATCGAATTCATGGCGACCGGGCAAATCACGCAGTTCGCGCGCGGCCCTGCGCATGCCGTCCCACAGTCGTCGCGCCCGTTCGTATCCCAGCGCCGCTTCCAGCGGTGGCATGTCGCACGACCAGCCGAGAATCGCCTGTCCGCCATTACGCCCGGACGCGGCCCAGGCCACCCGGCTGGCTTCGAGCAAGGTCACGCGCTTGCCGGCCAGCGCCAGGCGCAACGCCGTGTGCAAACCGCTGAAACCGGCCCCGATGATCAGCACTTCAGTGTCTTGCTCACCTTCCAGTGCGGCTCGATCGACCAGACGATCGGCGCAGGAATGGGCGTAGTAACTGGCGACATGCCGGGTGGATTGCTGAAACATACGGCCTCGTGAAATTTTGTATTTTTAATTTCATGAAAAAATACACGGTAAATTTCACACAGGCAATCAAGGCGTAAAAAAATCCCGCTCAGGCGAACCCGAGCGGGATTTTTTATTCAGGTGCGATATTCGGATCAGGCCACGGGAATCATCGGGTCCGCCGAAGCCAATGCAGTGACACGGTCAGCCGCTGGCGGGTAGATCCACTGGGTGTTGATCTGAGTCTTCAATGCCTTGGCTTCATGCTTGACCAACTTCACCTGACGGTCCCAGCCCTCGGTATAGACCGCGCCCCAGGCACCCAGGTCGAGGCAGGTCACGTATTTCGGCTGGCTGTACGGCGTCGGGTCGACACCGAGAATCTGCGCGGCGACGTTGTTGCCGGCATGGCGGCCCAGGGAAATTGCGTGCTGGCAGGTCATCAAGGCGTAGTTGCCGATCTCGTCACTGGCCGCACAGGCAACGTCGCCGGTGGCGAAGATGTCGTCCTGGCCAATGACTTTCAGGTGTGCGTCGACATGCAGGCGGCCCAGGTGATCGCGTTCGGCCGGAATCTGCTCGGTCAGGGAGCTGGCGCGAACGCCGGTGGTCCAGACCACGGTCTTGGTATCGATTCGCGCACCGTCGGACAGGGTCACGCCGTTGGCATCGACCGACACGACCGAGGCTTTCAAGTGCCATTTCACGCCGGTCGCCACGCTGGCCTCGACGATCGACTCTGCGATTTGCTCACCCATCGAGCCGCCAACCTTGTCGCCGCGGTCAACGATGATCACATTGATGTCGGCACGGTCACCGAAGATGGCCCGCAGGCGGGTCGGCATTTCAGTCGCGGTTTCGATCCCGGTGAAACCGCCACCGGCCACTACCACCGTGTTGCGTGCCGTGCTTTCGGGCTGATTGGCCAGCGCCTTGAGGTGGTTTTCCAGGCGCACGGCCTGTTCGATCTGATCGACGTCGAAGGCATGTTCGGCCACGCCCGGGGTGTTCGACGAAGCCAGGCGACTGCCGGTAGCCAGAACGAGTTTGTCGTAGCTGCAGACTTGCGGGGTCCCTGCGGCATCGACATAGCCGATCTGCTTCTGCGCGACGTTGATGGTCTGCGCCGCACCCTTGATGAACCTGACCCCTACAGCATCGAACAGATCGCCAATCGGCGCGGCCAGTTGATGGGCGTTCGGCTCGTAGAAGCGCGGACGCACACGCAGTTCGGCCTGAGGAGCCAGCACGGTCACTTCAACATCGTTGTGGCCATGAATGTCGAACAGACGCGTGGCACTCAAAGCGGTCCACATGCCACCGAAACCTGCGCCGATCACCAGAATGTGCTGTTTCATTTTTAACTCCAGAGGATAAACAAGTGTTGTCGATCGTGATGGGTCACGCTCATCGGGAGCGGGCATGAGGTCGGTGTCGTTCGAAAATCGCTCACCTGTGCCGCCCGAATAACTACGACTGTATTGATCCAAGTTAAATTCTGCAACCCGTATTTTTTGATGACAGGCATCGAAAGCAACGATGCCTTCTCAGAAAAGGCTCAAGAACGCGTATGGCGCCGGCGTTTCACGCTGGAAAAGAAAATTCAGGACGCGACGATTCGTTGCCCGGCTTGCTTTCGGCTGTTAGAATTGGCGACTAATCAAGTCGGAGATCTGTATGTCTCTTTACAGCGCGGGTGTCGAGTACGGCATCCACTGCCTGCTTTTTCTCGTAGGCAATGGCGGCGACTCTCGCGAGGCGAGCGTGCGTGACCTTGCCGAACTGCAAGGCGTTCCCCTGGACTATCTGGCGAAAATCTTCACCAAACTGGCCAAAGGCAAACTGGTGGTCGCCACCGAGGGCATGCGCGGCGGCTTCAAGCTGGCCCGGCCCGCTGACGAAATAACCCTGCTGGATATCGTCAACGCCATCGACGGTCGCAAGTCGATTTTCGATTGTCGGGAGATCCGTGGCCGTTGCGCCGTGTTTGACGGTGCCCCGCCTGAATGGGCACTGGACGGTCCGTGCGCGGTCCATGGCGCAATGATGGTTGCGCAAAAACGCATGGAAGAGGCCCTCGCCCAACAGACCATCCTGGACATCGCCAGGAAGCTCGGGCGCAAAGCCCCGCCGGAATTCGGTGTAAAGGTGGAAAACTGGATGAACGAGCGCCGGGAGCGCAAAAGTGCCGCCCAGGGCAGTGAGCAACTCATCCCGACGACCGATCTTTCAGACTGACCCACACAAAAAACCGGATGCACGCCAGGCATCCGGTTTTTTTCACTCTTGCGCGCTTACAAACAGTCGCGGACGATTTGGCGCAGGTCGCCGGATTTGGCCCAGGGTGGCCCCTGATACAGCGAAATCCGGCTGCCATCCTTGTACTTCACGATATCCAGCACTTCGTCGGCCGTGATCACGCTGGGCGCGGTGATCCGATATCCGTTGGATATCGAAACCTGGGTCGTATTCGCTACTTCCTTTTGCCAGGCAGGCAACACACACGCCGCATACTCTTTTGGCGCCTTCGCGCTGTGCTTGCTGACATTCGGCTCGCCCGGAACCAGCGATGCCGGCAACGAACACCCGGCCAGCAATGCCAGCGCGACTCCCCCCATCAACATCCGCATGCTGTTTCCTTGAATTCGAAATAAGAAAATGTAGCTTGCCGTCGGCCGTACAGCCATCCCGACGATTCGGCGACTGTCATTGATATCGCTTCTCTCGGTTAGTTCCCCGACCAAAGGAAGCCCGGCTGATTCAGACGAACACAACATCCGGTAAACGGGTCTAAAATTCCGGAGTGTAGTATTCAGGAGGTCATCATGTGGCTTAACGAATCGGAACAGCAGCTTCGGCGTGATCTGCAAGGGCTTGCGTCAGATTTGCGCTGGTCGGCAGTGGAGCTTCTGCGCATAGAGGAGCAATTGCGCCTGCTCGGGAGCGAAGCCGACGCGCAAGCCGTTAAAAGACTGTGTTCTTTATTTCAGGGCGATGAAGCAAAACTGTCCGGCTATGCCGAGGAAGTGAAAGCCAAGGTCATTAGCCGCAACAAGGCTCAATAGCGGGAGCGCTGCCATGAACAGGCCTCTATTCACGCTGGTCGTTGCACTGACGGCGTTGACAGGCTGCAGCACCAACTCGATCTACCAGGACCAGCCGCTGGTTGCGAAAGTCAACACCGGCATGACTCAGGAGCAAGTCCGGCAAATCGGCGGCCAGCCCATGGCGGTCACCGATCGTACCGTCGAACCCGGTACGTGCTTTGACTACAGGCTGACTCAGGCCGGCCATCAGCAGCCGTACAACGTCAGCTTCGACGGCCGTGGCATGGTTGACCACAAGAGCTTCATGACCTGCGCGGAATGGAGCCACATGCAGCAAAAAGCCCGGGAACCCTCCCGCCCCAGCGGAGGCGGTGGCTACTAGCGCCCTCACGGATTTTGTAGGAGCGAGCCTGCTCGCGATGGACTCAAACGCGCCGAGTTTAGCCAGGAAACACGCGTTATCGTTAGCGACCATCGCGAGCAAGCTCGCTCCTACAGGCGATTACCGGCGAACCGAGGCTTCGGGCATGAGTTCATTTTGTTTGATGGCTGCCCGCTGGCCTGCCTGCACGAGCCCTGTAGCCGGGCAACGACGCGGCAAACGCCAGTGCCTCTTCCCGACTGCCAAACGAGCCAAGCCGGTCACCCTGGGTGCATACCCGCCAGGGGCCGTTGTTCACGCTGAGTACGTCGTAACCGTTCATATGCATTTTGTTCAACATCGGAACGCTCATAGTCACCTCCTCCTGGGCAGTGTTCTCAGGTTGACTTGCTTACCTTACACCCACCCTTCTGTGAAATACCGACCAGATGTCGCCATGGAAATTCCCCATTCCGGTTGCATTTGGACCTTAACCCTCGGCCAACGCCGTCGCTGCCCTGTCGATCAATGCCGCCACTTCGGCGGGCATCGACGCCAATGACGCATGGCTGGCGTTCAAGGTCAGAATCTCCCGGGCGTTGAGCCGCTCGGCCATCCATTGCTGGTTTTGCGGCGCGATCATCCGGTCTGCGCTGGAAATCTGATACCACGATGGTTTTTTCTTCCAGGCCACCTTGCTGATGACGTCACCGAAGGTCCTGGCCAGCGGCGCTTTCTGGGTGACCCCCATGACCAACCCTTCGGTCGCCGGCAGGTCCTGGCAGAAGCTTTCGTGATAAAGCTCAGGCTTGACCCACAGGTATCCATCGCTGTCGGGAGCCAGGTTGGCCGCCGCCGCAGGCAGATGCCGTTCCGTGATACTACCGGGGCTTTCACCAGCGTCCGGCGCGAAGGCGGCGATGTACACCAGCCCAACCACATTCGGCAAATCACCCGCTTCAGTGATCACCGCACCGCCATAGGAATGCCCCACCAGCAGCACCGGACCGGGCAGCTGGGCGACCATCTTGCGTGTACGCTCGGCATCCTCGGCCAGGGACGTCAGCGGCAACTCGACGGCACGAATGTGCGTGTCACCCCGGCCGAGCAATTTGACGATGACCTTGTTCCAGTGGGCAGCGCCGCCCCAAAAACCATGGACCAGCACGATCGTGGGTTTGACACTCATCATCATGTCTCCGATTGCGGATGGGGTTGTCTGTCGCTCGCGTCAGCCCTGATCGCCGCCGCCCACGGGCATGACCATGCCGGTGATATAGGACGCTTCGTCGCTGGCCAGAAACAGAATAGCCCCCGCCTGCTCATCCAGGGTGCCGTAGCGTTTCATCAAACTGCTGTCGAGGGTCTGGTCGACGATCTGCTGGTACCAGTGTTTTTCCTGCTCACTCTGCTCGGCACCGTTGCGCGGTATGCGTCGCGGCGGTGCTTCGGTGCCGCCAGGTGCAGTGGCGTTGACCCGCACGCCACGACCGGCGGTTTCGAACGCCAGACAAGCGGTCAAGGCATTCACCCCACCCTTTGCCGCGCCATAGGGCACGCGGTTGAGACTGCGGGTGGCGATGGAGGAAACGTTGACGATCGCCCCGCTGCCCTGCTCCAGCATGAACGGCAGCGCCGCATGGCAACACCACAAGGTCGGGAACAGCGAACGGCGAACCTCGGCCTCGATCTGCGACGCTTCATAGTGCTCGAACGGCTTGGCCCAGATCGTGCCGCCGACGTTGTTGATCAACACGTCGAGGCGTCCGAATCGCTCGACGGCGGTTTGCATCACCCGGCAGCATTCCTCGTATTGCTCAAGGTCGGCGGTCAGGGCCAGAACCTGGCCGGTTGGCGCCAGGTGTTGCTGCACTTCGAACACCAGTTCGGAACGATCCACCAGGATCAGCTTCGCCCCTTCCGCGGCCATACGCTCGGCCACCCGCCGCCCGATGCCTTGGGCGGCGCCGGTGATCAGTGCGACTTTTTCGTGAAATCTGTTCATGTGTACCTCTCTTTGTCGGGCCCGATATCTGTGTACGGTTTCAATCACCCGCTCGCGAAAGCGGTGTCACGGGCAATATCAAGGTTGGATGTTCCGGCCTCTTCGCGAGCAAACCCGCTCCCACATGCGTCCTGTGTCGGGCACGGCATTTGTGTACGACCACTACCAACTGTGGGAGGGGGGGGGGGGGGGGGAGGCGGGGGGGGCGGGGGGTTGGATTTTTTTTTGGTGTGGGGGGGGGGGGGGAGCCGCCCCCGCCCCAGGGGGGTT
>NZ_JBGLYV010000106.1:0-19109 GCF_047304225.1 Pseudomonas sp. Pseusp3
GGCGTGAAACTGTCCGGCGACATCGAGCTGTTCGCGCGTAACGCGAAGGCGCCGATCGTGGCCATCAGCGGCTCCAACGCGAAAAGCACCGTCACCACCCTGGTCGGCGAAATGGCGGCTGCGGCCGGCAAGCGCGTCGCGGTGGGCGGCAACCTCGGCACCCCGGCGCTGGATCTGCTCAGTGACGACGTCGAGCTGTACGTGATGGAACTGTCGAGCTTCCAGCTGGAAACCACCGACCAGCTCAATGCTGAAGTGGCGACCGTGCTCAACATCAGCGAAGACCACATGGATCGCTACAGCGGTCTGCCGGCGTACCACTTGGCCAAGCACCGGATCTTCCGTGGCGCGAAACAGTTCGTGGTCAATCGTCAGGATGCGCTGACCCGTCCGCTGATCGGCGAGGGCCAGCCGTGCTGGACCTTCGGTCTGAACAAACCGGACTTCAAGGCGTTCGGTATCCGTGAAGAAGATGGCGAGAAATACCTGGCCTTCGAATTCCAGAACCTGATGCCGGTGCGCGAGTTGAAGATTCGCGGCGCCCATAACCAGTCCAACGCCCTCGCGGCCCTGGCTCTGGGTCATGCCGTCGGCCTGCCGTTCGATGCCATGCTGTCGAGCCTGCGCACCTTCGCCGGCCTCGAGCATCGCTGCCAATGGGTCCGTGACCTCGACGGCGTGGGTTACTACAACGATTCCAAGGCCACCAACGTCGGTGCCGCGCTGGCCGCCATCGAAGGGCTGGGCGCGGACATCGAGGGCAAGGTCGTGCTGATAGCCGGTGGCGACGGCAAGGGTGCGGAGTTCAAGGATCTGCGCGCTCCGGTGGCGGCCAACTGCCGCGCCGTGGTGCTGATGGGCCGCGACTCCGACAAGATCGGCGAGGCCATCGGCGACGCCGTGCCGCTGATCCGCGCCGGCTCCCTGATCGAAGCTGTCGAGCAATGCCGCGCCGCCGCGCAGCCGGGCGACGTGGTGCTGCTGTCGCCAGCCTGCGCCAGTTTCGACATGTTCAAGAACTACGAAGACCGTGGTCACCAGTTCGTCCAAACCGTGGAGGATCTGGTATGAGCCTGAGAGGCATCATCAAGCCGTACCCGTCGCCGATCATCACCGGGCGCGGTATCGACCTCGATTTCCCGATGCTCGCCGGTTGCCTGACGTTGCTCGGCCTGGGGCTGATCATGATTGCCTCTGCATCGACCGAAGTGGCGGCCGTGCAGTCGGGCAGCGCCCTCTACTACATGATTCGCCACCTTATTTACGTGGTGCTGGGCCTGGGTGCCTGCATCGTCACCATGATGATCCCGATTGCCACCTGGCAACGCCTGGGCTGGCTGATGCTGCTGGGTGCGTTCGGTTTGCTGGTGATGGTGATCATTCCGGGGATCGGCCGTGAGGTTAACGGCTCGATGCGCTGGATCGGCTTCAGTTTCTTCAACGTCCAGCCTTCCGAGATCGCCAAGGTGTTCGTGGTGATCTACCTCGCCGGTTATCTGGTGCGTCGCCAGAAAGAAGTGCGGGAAAGCTGGATGGGCTTTTTCAAGCCGTTCATCGTGTTGCTGCCGATGGCTGGCCTGCTGCTGATGGAACCGGACTTCGGTGCCACCGTCGTGATGATGGGGGCTGCGGCGGCGATGCTGTTCCTTGGCGGTGTCGGGCTGTTCCGTTTTTCCCTGATGGTGGTCCTGGCTGTCGGAGCCGTGGTGCTGTTGATTCAAATGCAGCCGTATCGAATGGCGCGCCTGACCAACTTTGCCGACCCGTGGGCCGACCAGTTCGGTGCCGGTTATCAGTTGTCCCAGGCATTGATCGCTTTCGGTCGTGGCGAATGGCTGGGTGTTGGCCTGGGCAACAGCGTACAGAAACAGTTCTACCTGCCGGAAGCCCACACCGACTTCGTGTTCTCGGTCCTGGCCGAAGAACTGGGCGCGGTGGGTTCGTTGTGCACCGTGGCACTGTTCGTCTTCGTGTGTATCCGCGGCATGTACATCGGTTTGTGGGCCGAGAAGGCCAAGCAGTTTTTTGCAGCTTATGTCGCCTACGGTTTGTCCTTCCTGTGGATTGGTCAATTCCTGATCAACATCGGCGTGAACGTGGGCTTGCTGCCGACCAAGGGGCTGACCTTGCCATTCCTCAGCTATGGCGGCAGTTCGTTGGTTATTTGCTGTGCCTGTCTCGGCTTGTTGCTGCGCATCGAGTGGGAAAGTCGAACCCACCTGGGCAGCGAGGAGATGGAGTTCCATGAGAGCGACTTCGCCGAGGAGCCGAACCATGGGCGCTAACGTGATGATCATGGCCGGCGGCACCGGTGGCCACGTGTTCCCGGCACTGGCCTGTGCCCGTGAATTCCAGGCGCGCGGCTATACCGTGCACTGGCTTGGCACTCCGCGTGGCATCGAGAACGACCTGGTGCCGGCGGCCGGTATCGAACTGCACCGGATCAACGCCAGTGGTCTGCGCGGCAAGGGCAAGCTGTCGCTGCTCAAGGCACCGTTCATGTTGCTCAAGTCGGTCTGGCAGGCGCGGGCGATCATTCGCCGTCTGCAACCGGTCTGCGTCGTGGGCTTTGGTGGTTTTGTGACCGGTCCTGGCGGTGTTGCGGCAAAACTGGCCGGTGTGCCGGTGATCGTTCACGAGCAGAACGCCGTGGCCGGTACCGCCAATCGGTTGCTGGTGCCGTTGGCCGCCCGAGTCTGTGAAGCGTTCCCCGACACCTTTACCCTGTCGGACAGCCGCCGGACTACCGGTAATCCGGTGCGCACCGAGCTGTTCCTCGAGACATCGCGACCAGCCCTGGCTGGTCGCAAGGCGCGTTTGCTGATCCTGGGCGGAAGCCTGGGCGCAGAACCGTTGAACAAATTGCTGCCTGAAGCCCTGTCGCAAGTTGCTGTTGATTTGCGTCCGGAAGTGTTCCATCAGGCCGGCAAAAACCACGATGAAGTGACTGCAGAGCGCTATCGCGCGGCTGGCGTCGAAGCGCAGGTGCAGCCTTTCATCAAAGACATGGCCCAAGCCTATGGCTGGGCCGACCTGGTGGTATGTCGCGCAGGCGCGCTGACCATCAGTGAACTGGCCGCCGCCGGTCTGCCCTCGATGCTGGTGCCTTTGCCTCACGCCATCGACGATCACCAGACCCGCAACGCCGAATATTTGGCCCGTGAAGGCGCAGCCTTCCTGATGCCGCAAAGAACGACTGGTGCAGCGGATCTTGCCGCTCGCCTGACAGAGGTCCTGATGCAACCACAACGACTCAACGAAATGGCTACCGCGGCACGCCGCCTCGCCAAACCCGATGCCACCCGTAACGTGGTCGATAGCTGCCTGGAGGTGGCCCATGGTTGAGAGTCAGAAAGCCATGCCGCAACCGGAAATGCGCCGTATCCGTCGCATCCACTTCGTCGGTATCGGCGGTGTGGGCATGTGCGGGATTGCCGAAGTGTTGCTGAACCTGGGTTATGCCGTGTCCGGTTCCGACCTCAAGGCCTCGCCGGTGACTGAACGCCTGGAGTCCTTCGGGGCACAGATCTTCATCGGCCACCGCGCCGAGAACGCCGCTGCCGCCGACGTGCTGGTGGTGTCGAGTGCCGTGAACACGTCCAACCCGGAAGTCGCTACCGCGCTGGAACGCCGTATTCCGGTGGTGCCGCGTGCAGAGATGCTGGCTGAGCTGATGCGTTATCGCCACGGTATCGCCGTTGCCGGTACCCACGGCAAAACCACCACCACCAGCCTGATCGCTTCGGTGTTTGCGGCCGGTGGCCTGGACCCGACGTTCGTGATCGGTGGCCGCCTGAATGCCGCGGGTACCAATGCCCAGCTTGGCACCAGCCGTTACCTGATCGCCGAAGCCGACGAAAGCGATGCCAGCTTCCTGCACCTGCAGCCGCTGGTGGCCGTGGTCACCAACATCGACGCCGATCACATGGCGACCTACGACGGTGACTTCAACAAGCTGAAGAAAACCTTCGTCGAATTCCTGCACAACCTGCCGTTCTACGGTCTGGCGGTGGTGTGCCTGGACGATCCGGTGGTGCGTGAAATCCTGCCATTGGTCAAACGCCCGACAGTCACCTATGGCTTCGGCGAAGACTGCGACGTGCGCGCCATCAACGTGCGCCAGCAAGGCATGCAGACCTTCTTCACCGTGCTGCGCCCTGACCGCGAGCCGCTGGATGTTTCAGTGAACATGCCGGGCAACCACAACGTATTGAACGCTCTGGCAACCATCTGCATTGCCAGCGACGAAGGCGTCAGCGATGAAGCCATCGTCCAGGGCCTGTCCGGGTTCCAGGGTGTCGGTCGACGCTTCCAGGTCTACGGCGAACTGCCGGTGGACGGCGGCAATGTGATGCTGGTCGACGACTACGGTCACCACCCGACGGAAGTTGCGGCCGTGATCAAGGCCGTACGCGGTGGTTGGCCGGAGCGCCGCCTGGTGATGGTCTACCAGCCGCACCGCTACAGCCGCACCCGTGACCTGTACGACGATTTCGTCAATGTACTGGCCGACGCCAACGTACTGCTGCTGATGGAGGTCTATCCGGCCGGCGAAGAGCCGATTCCGGGTGCCGACAGCCGCAAGCTGTGCAACAGCATCCGTCAGCGTGGCCAGCTCGACCCGATCTACATCGAGCGTGGTGTCGACCTCGCGCCAGTGGTCAAGCCGCTGCTGCGCGCCGGCGACATCCTGCTGTGCCAGGGCGCCGGTGATATCGGCGGTCTCGCACCAAAACTGCTGAAGAGTGAGTTGTTCGCCGGGGCCGTTGCCGCGCCGGAGAAGGGGAAGTTGAAATGACTGCTGCCTACGCCAACCTGGTCTCCACGATCGCGCCGAAAGATTTCGGCCGCGTCGCCGTGCTGTTCGGCGGCAAGAGTGCCGAGCGTGAAGTCTCCCTGAAGTCGGGCAACGCTGTACTCGACGCGCTGCTGAGCGCCGGTGTGGACGCATTCGGCCTCGACGTAGGCGATGACCTGCTGCAGCGTCTGCAGAGCGAAAGGATCGACCGCGCCTTCATCATCCTCCACGGTCGTGGCGGTGAGGACGGCAGCATGCAGGGCCTGCTCGAATGCCTGGGCATTCCGTACACCGGCAGCGGCATCCTGGCGTCGGCCCTGGCCATGGACAAACTGCGCACCAAGCAGGTCTGGCACAGCCTGGGCATTCCGACGCCACGTCACGCAGTACTGAGCAGCGAGGCCGATTGTATTTCGGCGGCGACGGAACTGGGCTTCCCTTTGATCGTCAAACCGGCCCATGAAGGTTCAAGTATCGGGATGGCCAAAGTGAGTTCTGCGTCCGAGCTAATCGACGCATGGAAAGCGGCCAGTACCTACGATTCGCAAGTGTTGGTCGAGCAATGGATTCACGGTCCGGAGTTCACCATCGCCACCCTGCGTGACCAGGTGTTGCCACCGATTGCCCTGGGCACGACGCACAGCTTCTACGACTACGACGCCAAGTACATCGCCAACGATACCCAGTACCGCATTCCGTGCGGTCTGGACAGCGCCAAGGAACAGGAACTCATGGACCTCACGGCCAAAGCCTGTGAGGCGCTGGGTATCGCCGGTTGGGGCAGGGCAGACGTGATGCAGGACGCCGAAGGGCAGTTCTGGTTCCTGGAAGTCAACACTGCACCAGGCATGACCGATCACAGCCTGGTGCCGATGGCGGCCCGTGCCGCCGGTCTGGATTTCCAGCAACTGGTTCTGGCCATTCTGGCCGAGAGCGTTGCCGGCAACACTGCCGGTAACCAAGAGTCGACGAGAGGTTAAGGCCATGCAAGGCGCTCAGCTCAGACATCAGCCTCCCGCACCCGGCCGCAAGCCGGTGCCGCGGGGTGCCAGCCGAATGGTGGCCAAAGAGCCGATGTCTGCGCGCCTGCCGAAAGCCAATTTCGGCTTTCTGAAAAGCCTGTTCTGGCCGGTAGTGCTGGTGGCGTTGGGGTTCGGTACTTACGAAGGCGCCACTCGGCTGCTGCCGTATGCCGACCGGCCGATCACCAAGATCAATGTGCAGGGCGACTTGAGTTACATCAGCCAGCAAGCGGTGCAGCAGCGGATCGCCCCATACGTGGCGTCGAGCTTCTTCACCATCGACCTGGCGAGCATGCGCACCGAGCTGGAAACAATGCCATGGATTGCCCACGCCGAAGTGCGCAGGGTGTGGCCGGATCAAGTGGTGATCCGCCTGGAAGAACAACTGCCGGTGGCCCGCTGGGGCGACGAGTCGCTGTTGAACAACCAGGGCCAGGCCTTCACTCCGCGTGAGTTGGCGAACTACGAACACTTGCCTCAGCTGTTCGGCCCGCAGCGGGCTCAACAGCAAGTGATGCAGCAATACCAGGTGTTGAGCCAGATGCTCAGGCCGCTGGGTTTCTCGATTGCACGCCTGGAACTGCGTGATCGCGGCAGCTGGTTCCTGACTACCGGCCCCGGCAGTGCCGGCCCGGGTATCGAACTGCTGCTGGGACGCGGCAACCAGGTGGAAAAGATGCGCCGTTTCATTGCCATCTATGACAAGACGCTCAAAGAACAGATTACGAACATTGCGCGCATCGATCTGCGCTACGCCAACGGCCTCGCTGTTGGCTGGCGGGAACCTGTAGCGCCGACGGCAGCCGTACCCGCTGTCGCGAAGAATTAAGAGAGGCAGGACCCATGGCAAACGTGCAAAGCGGCAAAATGATCGTCGGTCTCGATATCGGCACCTCCAAGGTGGTGGCGCTGGTGGGCGAGGTCGCGGACGACGGCACGCTGGAAATCGTCGGGATCGGCACCCATCCGTCCCGAGGCCTGAAAAAAGGCGTGGTGGTGAACATCGAGTCCACCGTGCAATCGATCCAGCGCGCCATCGAAGAAGCGCAGCTGATGGCTGGTTGCCGCATTCACTCGGCGTTCGTCGGCGTGGCCGGCAATCACATCCGCAGCCTGAACTCCCACGGCATCGTGGCGATTCGCGATCGCGAAGTCAGCTCGGCGGACCTTGAGCGTGTGCTCGACGCAGCCCAGGCCGTGGCGATTCCGGCTGACCAGCGCGTGCTGCACACCCTGCCGCAGGATTATGTGATCGATAACCAGGAAGGCGTCCGCGAGCCGCTGGGCATGTCCGGCGTGCGTCTGGAGGCCAAGGTCCACGTGGTCACCTGCGCCGTCAACGCCGCACAGAACATTGAAAAATGCGTGCGTCGCTGCGGTCTGGAAATCGACGACATCATTCTCGAACAGCTTGCTTCCGCGTACTCGGTGCTGACCGATGACGAGAAAGAGCTGGGCGTGTGCCTGGTGGACATCGGTGGCGGCACCACCGACATCGCGATCTTCACCGAAGGCGCGATCCGTCACACCGCGGTGATCCCGATTGCCGGTGACCAGGTGACCAACGACATCGCCATGGCGTTGCGCACTCCGACCCAGTACGCCGAAGAAATCAAGATTCGCTACGCCTGCGCCCTGGCCAAGCTGGCCGGTGCCGGTGAAACCATCAAGGTGCCAAGCGTTGGCGACCGTCCGCCGCGTGAGCTGTCCCGCCAGGCCCTGGCCGAAGTGGTCGAGCCGCGCTACGACGAACTGTTCACGCTGATCCAGGCCGAACTGCGCCGCAGCGGCTACGAAGACCTGATCCCGGCCGGCATCGTGCTGACCGGCGGTACGTCGAAGATGGAAGGCGCTACCGAACTGGCCGAGGAAATCTTCCATATGCCGGTCCGCCTGGGCGTGCCTCACGGCGTGAAGGGTCTGGATGACGTAGTACGCAACCCGATCTATTCCACCGGCGTCGGCCTGTTGATGTACGGCCTGCAGAAGCAGTCCGACGGCATCTCGTTCTCGGGCATCGGCAGCCGCGACAGCTACAGCAACGAAGAGCCACAGGCTCCGCTGCTGGACCGCCTGAAGAAGTGGGTCCAGGGCAATTTCTGAAGATTTACCGCTACACCGTTACACCGAAGCACGCAGTAGGCGAAAAAACTAGAGAATGTAAAGGAGAGGGAAAATGTTCGAACTCGTAGACAACATCCCCGCAAGCCCGGTAATCAAAGTTATCGGTGTCGGCGGTGGCGGCGGCAACGCTGTCAACCACATGGTCAAGAGCAACATCGAAGGCGTCGAGTTCATCTGCGCCAACACCGATGCTCAAGCGCTGAAAAACATCGGCGCGCGCACCATCCTGCAACTGGGCACCGGCGTGACCAAGGGCCTGGGCGCTGGCGCCAACCCTGAAGTCGGCCGTCAAGCCGCTCTGGAAGACCGTGAGCGCATTGCCGAAGTGCTGGCCGGCACCAACATGGTGTTCATCACCACTGGCATGGGCGGCGGTACCGGTACCGGTGCTGCGCCGATCATCGCCGAAGTGGCCAAGGAAATGGGCATCCTCACCGTTGCGGTGGTGACCCGTCCGTTCCCGTTCGAAGGCCGCAAGCGTATGCAGATCGCCGACGAAGGCATTCGCATGCTCTCCGAAAGCGTCGACTCGTTGATCACCATTCCCAACGAGAAGCTGCTGACCATCCTCGGTAAAGACGCAAGCCTGCTGTCGGCTTTCGCCAAGGCTGACGATGTACTGGCCGGTGCCGTTCGCGGTATCTCCGACATCATCAAGCGTCCGGGCATGATCAACGTCGACTTCGCCGACGTGCGTACCGTGATGAGCGAAATGGGCATGGCGATGATGGGCACTGGCTGCGCCAGCGGTCCGAACCGTGCACGCGAAGCCACCGAAGCGGCCATTCGCAACCCGCTGCTGGAAGACGTGAACCTGCAAGGCGCTCGCGGCATCCTGGTGAACATTACCGCCGGTCCGGATCTGTCCCTGGGTGAATACTCCGACGTGGGTAGCATCATCGAGGCATTCGCCTCCGAGCACGCGATGGTCAAGGTCGGTACCGTTATCGATCCGGACATGCGCGACGAGCTGCACGTGACCGTCGTTGCCACAGGTCTGGGCGCTAAAATCGAGAAGCCTGTGAAGGTCATCGACAACACCGTCCACACCTCGATGTCTGCACAGCCACAACAACAGGCCCCTGTTCGTCAGGAAGCTCCAGCGGTGAACTACCGTGACCTGGACCGTCCGACCGTCATGCGCAACCAGGCCCAGGCCGGTGCTGCGGCTGCCGCGAAGATGAATCCGCAAGATGACCTGGACTACCTGGACATCCCGGCTTTCCTGCGTCGACAGGCCGATTGATGAAATGTATCAGGGGTATTAGGGTGATTGGTGTTCAGCAAAGGCCTGGTCTGCTATCATCGCCAGCCTTTGTTGATACCAGTTCGCAATTTGCGCTGAAGCGGCCCATGCCATGATTAAACAACGCACCCTGAAGAATATTATCCGTGCCACAGGTGTCGGCCTGCACTCCGGGGAGAAGGTCTACCTGACCCTCAAGCCAGCGCCTGTCGACACCGGCATCGTGTTTTGTCGCGCCGACCTCGATCCCGTGGTGCAGATTCCTGCCCGCGCGGAAAACGTTGGTGAAACCACTATGTCGACCACGCTGGTTAACGGTGACGTCAAAGTGGACACGGTAGAGCACCTGCTCTCGGCCATGGCAGGCCTGGGCATCGATAACGCCTACGTCGAGCTCTCCGCGTCCGAAGTCCCGATCATGGATGGTAGCGCCGGACCTTTCGTATTCCTGATTCAATCGGCTGGCCTGGAAGAACAGGACGCCGCCAAGAAGTTCATCCGCATCCTGCGTGAAGTGACAGTGGAAGATGGCGACAAGCGCGCTACTTTCGTCCCTTTCGACGGGTTCAAGGTAAGCTTCGAGATCGATTTCGATCACCCGGTTTTCCGTGACCGCACACAAAGTGCAAGCGTGGATTTTTCCAGCACTTCGTTTGTAAAAGAAGTCAGCCGCGCCCGTACCTTTGGTTTCATGAGTGACATCGAGTACCTGCGCAAGCACAACCTCGCACTCGGCGGCAGCGTTGAAAACGCTATTGTGGTCGACGCCGATGGCGTACTGAACGAAGACGGCCTTCGCTATGAAGACGAATTCGTGAAGCACAAGATTCTCGATGCAATTGGTGACCTCTACCTGCTGGGCAATAGCCTGATTGGTGAATTCAAGGGCTTCAAGTCCGGCCACGCACTGAACAACCAGCTGCTGCGCAAGTTGATTGAGCAGACAGATGCCTGGGAAGTCGTGACGTTCGAAGACGCCAGCACTGCACCGATCTCTTACATGCGCCCGGTTGCGGCCGTGTAAGCAAAAAACCTCTCTAGTTTTTAAAGGCTGCCTTCGGGTGGCCTTTTTTTATGCCCTGAAGTTTGTATTGTCTGGGCTGGCCTCATCGCGAGCAAGCTCGCTCCTACAGGGGGGACGCGGTCAACTGTGGGAGCGGGCTTGCTCGCGAAGAGGCCAGTCGATTCAGTATGGAATTCAACGGGCACACACCACCCGATTACGCCCCCCGTCCTTGGCCTGATACAACGCCTTGTCCGCACTGAACAGCAATTGCTCCAGGCTGGTATCGCTGGTCGCCGTCCAGGTGGCAATGCCGATACTCACGCTCATCGGCGACTCACCCGGATCCACCAGCGGCAGTTTTTGCACCGCCCCACGGATATGTTCGGCGATCTGCCGCGCGCCTTCACTGCCGGTTTCCGCCAGAATTACCGAGAATTCCTCGCCACCATAGCGCGCCACCAGGTCTGCCGGGCGATGGACATTGGCGCGGATGACCTCGGCCAATGCCCGCAAGGCATCGTCGCCGGCCTGATGCCCGTGCCGGTCATTGAAGGCCTTGAAATGATCGGCATCGATCATCAGCAATGACAACGGCTTGCCGCTGCGCTGTGCACGAAACCATTCATGGCGCAGCGTCTGGTCAAGGGATCGACGGTTGGCCACACCGGTCAATGCATCGGTGGCCGCCAGTTGTGACAGTTCCTGCTCGGCATGTTGGCGCAGGCGCAGCTCGCGGCAGAGCAGCCAGGTCAGCCAGAACAAACCGATGCACAAAACCCCGGTAGCACCGCTGATCACATAGGCCGTGCGGCTCCAGGTGGCGAACACTTCATCGATGGAAAGGGCCACGATGACGGCCAGCGGCAGATTGCCGACCCGGGAAAAGGTGTACAGGCGTCGTTGATGGTCGACACTCGATACGCTTTCGAAGGTCCCACTGCGCTCCTGCAGTATGCGTACGACGTTGGGACGGTTGGAGAAGCTTTTGCCGATGGAGTTTTGTTCCCGGTACGGTTTCTGCGCCAGGAGAATCCCGTCATTGTTGATAATGGCCAGCGTACTGCCGGTGCCGATGTCGAGGCTGTTGAACAGCTGATCGAAGTAGCTCATGCGCATCGACGCCACCGCGACCCCCAGAAACTCACCCGTGGGTGAGGAAATGCGTCGGCTGAAACTGATGCGCCATTCGTCGCTGTCATCGCAGTCGCAGCGCGGCTTGAACGGTCGGCTGATGAACATGCCGGTGTCGCGATTGGCGACATGGGCCTGGAAATAGTCGCGGTCAGCGAAGTTGCCCGGTTTCGGTTCGATCAATGATGAGTCGGCCAGCACGTCGCCGTGCTTGTCCAGCAGCAGGATGTCGCCTTTGTAGCGCGCGGTGGTGGAGCGGTCGAACAGCACCAGATGGCGGATCTGCGGTGATACCTGTTTCAGGTCGTCCCGTTGGGCGGCGGCGATCAGGCCCTGCAAGGTCAAATCATAAAGCTCGACCGTACGCAGGACATCGGCATCGATCAGTTGCGCAATGGTGGTCGCGCTGCGTGTGGCGGTCTGCTGGGCATAGGCGTGTTCGCGGATCAGCAGGAACGTGACGATGCACAGGATCGAGATGACGGTCAGGGTGCTGCCGAGGATCACCATGATCTCCGGTCGCCCGGGCGGGCCTTGAATATGTGGGGTGCGGCTTGCGGTCATAGGGCTGACGTCTGCTAAAGGGACGTAGTAAGCGTAGTTGCATAAACGCAGCAGCCGAGTGAATCGCTTCTGTTGCTCGAACGATTGATCATTGCCATTCGTGTCAGTGACTTTCGTTGCAGCAATTGCAACGAAAGTTGAGTCGCCACGATAAAAAAAGCCGCTGACAGCAGCGGCTTTGAAGACAACTTTTCGAAGGGAAGAGCCGATGAAAAGCGTCGAGGGAAACAGGCGCGACAGGTATGGATCAGCTGTCTTTTTCGGCCCGTGGCTGGGCCTGGGTGCTGGATGCTTGCGGGGCCTGGGCATCTTGCGCAGTCTTGGCCGTCATTTCGATCCGGTGCTCTTCGAACGCCGCGGAGCGTGCAGCGTTATGCGCGACGAAAGTCTGCGATTCTTCCGCCATCGCCAATGGCGACAGGAACAAAGAGGACAAAACGAAAGCGCTGGCAATACCCATACTGTTGGACATCTTTAAAACCTTCTTGCTTGGCAAGTGCTGTTTGGTGCGGGCAAAGATAAGGATCTGGAGCGAAGGGAAAAAGAGCGGATTCATGAAAGGACTGTTGCGTCTATGGCAACAGTTGATTGGCCGCACCCACAAAGGAAAAGGGATCAGACGGGCAGGTGGATGCCGAAGGTATTCATCCCGTGGTCGCTGCGCACGAACACATCGCCGCCATGCATCAATGCAATCGCCTTGACGATGGCCAGTCCCAGGCCGTGATTGTTGCCGCTGTTGCTGCGCGAAGCATCGACCCGATAGAAGCGCTCGAACAGCCGTGGCAGGTGTTCACGGGCAATCGGCGAACCGGGGTTGGCGACGCCGATGCTGACCTGGTGTTCTTCCGCTTCAATGCGCACCTGAATCACCTGCCCGGGCGCCGTATGCTGCACTGCGTTGTTCAGCAGGTTGATCAATGCCCGGCGCAGGTGGGCGATCTCGATGCGCACTTGCGCGTCACCACTGACCTCAACCTGGACCTGAGCGTCTTCGAGAATGAAATCCAGATATTCCAGCGTCGTGGCTACCTCTTCGGCCAGCGAGGTGGAGGTGAGTTTGGTCGCCTTGCTGCCCTGGTCGGCACTGGCGAGGAACAGCATGTCGTTGATGATCGAACGCAGTCGCTCAAGCTCTTCGAGGTTCGATTGCAGCACTTCGAAGTAATGCTCGGCGGAGCGTCCACGGGTCAATGCGACTTGGGTCTGGCCGATCAGGTTGGTCAGTGGCGAGCGCAATTCGTGGGCGACGTCGGCATTGAACGACTCAAGGCGCGAGTAGGCTTGCTCGACCCGTTCCAGGGTCGAGTTGAACGAACTGACGAATTGATCGAGTTCCGGCGGCAGCGGTGACAATCGCAAGCGCCCCGAGCGCAATGGCGGGGCCAGGCGCTGCGCTTCCTGGGACAGTTTGATCAGCGGCTTGAGACCGATCCGCGCCACCCAGTAACCCAGTGCCGAGGCCAGCAGCACGCCGACGATCGCCAGGCTGATCAGCGCGATCAGCAGTTGATGCTGGGTATGGAAAAACGTTTCGGTGTCGATGGCGATCATGAAGCGCAGTGGTGGGCGCTGGTCCTTGGCCGGGAACTCGCTGACCAGCACTTTCAGCGGATATGGGTGGTCCGGCAGATGCATGTCCCTTGTGCCCAGCGGGCCTTGGGCAAAGGCGCGGACCTGTGGGGTCAGGTTGCCGTACTCATAGTGCGGATCGCCGCTGATGATCCAGAAACTGATGCGCTTGTCTTCTTCGCTCAGCAGATTGAGCTTGTTGTTGATCTTCACCCAATGCTCGGGCGTACCGTATCGGCCGACCGTGGACTCGAGCACGCTGTAGCGCGCATCGAGTTCAGCTTCTGGCAGCAGGCCCAAGCCTTTATCCACCTGTTGATAAAGTGCCCAGCCGATCAGCAGAAACACCAGCAGCGCCACCAGCGTGAACATCCCGCTCAGCCGCAAGGCGATTGAATTACTGGACACCACGGCTCTCCAGCACATAACCCATGCCGCGAATGGTGTGCAGCAGTTTCTCTTCGAACGGCCCGTCGAGCTTGGCCCGCAGGCGTTTGATCGCGACTTCGACGACGTTGGCGTCGCTGTCGAAGTTAATGTCCCAGACCATTTCGGCGATGGCGGTTTTCGAGAGGATTTCACCCTGGCGGCGGGCCAGCACACTGAGCAGCGAGAACTCCTTGGCGGTCAGGTCCAGCCGTGTGCCGCCACGTGTAGCCTTGCGGCTGATCAAATCTATCCACAGGTCGGCGATGCTCACTTGCACCGGCTCATGGCCGCCGCTGCGCCGGGTCAGCGCTTGCAGGCGTGCCACCAGTTCAAGGAAGGAAAACGGTTTGCCCAGATAGTCATCGGCGCCGTCACGCAGGCCCTTGATGCGATCCTCCACACGCTCGCGGGCGGTGAGCATGATCACCGGGGTTTGCTTGCGCGCACGCAGGGCGCGCAGTACGCCGAAGCCGTCGAGGCCCGGCAACATCACGTCGAGGACGATCACCGCGTAGTCGCTCTCCAGCGCCAGGTGCAGGCCTTCGACCCCGTCCCGCGCCAGATCCACGGTGTAACCCTGTTCCGTCAGACCGCGGTGCAGATAGTCCGCGGTTTTTTCCTCGTCTTCGATAATCAGAACGCGCATGACCCTGCCTCAGTCTGTGCTTGCCAGCGCTGGCACTGGCGAAGGTTTGGGCCTGTGAAACAACCGCTCCAGCCACAAGTATATGACCGGCGTGGTGAACAGCGTCAGGGCCTGGCTCACCAGCAAGCCGCCGACCACCGCGATCCCCAGGGGCTGGCGCAACTCGGCGCCGGTGCCGTAGCCGAGCATCAGCGGCAGGGCGCCGAGCAGGGCGGCGAGGGTGGTCATGATGATCGGCCGGAACCGCGTGAGACAGGCCTTGAAGATCGCTTCTTCAGGCGACAATCCGGCATTGCGCTGCGCTTCGAGGGCGAAGTCGATCATCAGGATGCCGTTTTTTTTGACGATACCGATCAACAGCACCAGGCCGATCAAGGCCATGATCGAAAAGTCCTGGCCGCAAATCCACAGCATGATCACCGCGCCGAGGCCCGCCGATGGCAAGGTGGAAATGATCGTCAGCGGATGGACGAAGCTCTCGTAGAGCACGCCGAGAATGATGTACACCGCCACCAGTGCCGCCAGAATCAGCCACGGCTGGCTGGCCAGAGAACTCTGGAACGCCTGGGCCGCGCCCTGGAAATTGCCGCTGATGGCGCTCGGCATGCCGATGTCGGCCTTGGCCTGGTTGAGCATGATCACCGCATCGCCCAACGCCACGCCCGGCGCCAGGTTGAACGACAGGTTGGCGGCCGGGAACATGCCGTCATGGGCGATGGACAGCGGGCCGACGGTCGGCGCGTCGAATTTGGCCAGGGCTGACAACGGCACCATTTGCCCGCTCAGGGGCGAGCGCAGGTAGAAATAGTTGAGGCTTTCGGCCTTGCCGCGCTGTTTGGTGTCCAGCTCCAGAATCACGTTGTACTGATTGACCTGGGTCTGGAATTCGTTGATCTGGCGCTGGCCGAATGCATCGTACAGGGCTTCGTCGACGTCGCTGGCGGTCAGGCCGAAACGCGCCGCCGCGCTGCGGTCAATGCTGATGTGGGTAATGCTGCCGCCCAGTTGCAAATCGTTGGAAATGTCGCGGAATGCCGGGTTGGCGCGCAGTTTTTCCGTCAGGCGCTGGGTCCAGGTGCTGAGTGTGCCGCCGTCGTTGCTCTTGAGAACGTATTGGTACTGGGCACGGCTTGGGCCGGAGCTGAGGTTGATGTCCTGGCCGGCGCGCAGGTACAGGACGATGCCCGGCACTTTCATCAGTTGTGGACGAATCCGGTCGATGAACTGACTGGCCGAGACATCGCGGTCGCTGCGTTTTTTCAGGGTGATCCAGAAGCGGCCGTTGGCGATGGTCTGGTTGCTGCCGGATACCCCGACCGAGTGCGAGAACGTTTCCACCGCAGGGTCGGCGGCGACGATTTCCGCCATTGCCAGGTGTTTTTTCACCATGTCGCCGTAGGAAATGTCGGCAGCGGCTTCGGTGGTGCCGAGGACGAAACCGGTGTCCTGGATCGGGAAGAAACCTTTCGGGATCAGAATGTACCCGGCAACGGCCAGGCCCAGTGACAGGCAGAACACGCCAATCATCAAGCGCTGATGGGCGAGGGCGCGGCGCAGGCCTTTTTCGTACCATGCCAGCAGACGCTCGCCAAAGCCCGGTTTGTCGTGGGCATGATGTACTGGCGCGCGCATGAACAGCGCGGCCATGGTCGGCGCCAGGGTCAGCGACACCACCACGGAAATCAGGATGGTCGAGGTGGCGGTCAGGGCGAATTCCTTGAACAACCGTCCGACCACGCCACCCATGAACAGCAGCGGGATGAACGCCGCCACCAGCGAAAAACTGATCGAGACAACGGTGAAGCCGATCTCGCCCGCACCCTTGATCGCCGCTTCGCGCATGCCGTCGCCGGCCTCCAGGTGCCGGTGAATGTTTTCCACCACCACGATCGCATCGTCGACCACAAAGCCCACGGCCACCACGATCGCCACCAGCGTCAGGTTGTTCAGGCTGAATCCCATGACGTACATCAGCGCAAAGCTGGCGGTCAGCGAAACCCCCAGCACCGCCGAGACGATCAGGGTCGCCGACAACTGGCGCAGGAACAGCGCCATCACCGCCACTACCAGCATGATTGCAATCAGCAGGGTGATTTCCACTTCATGCAGCGAGGCACGGATGGTCTGGGTGCGGTCGATCAGCGTCTTGACCTGCACCGAGGCGGGGAGCATCGCTTCCAGCGCCGGCAAGGCGGCCTGGATGCGGTCCACGGTTTCGACGATGTTGGCCCCCGGCTGGCGGAAGATCACCAGGTTCACCCCCGGTTGCGTGCCCGCCCAAGCCTGTACGTAGGCATCTTCCGAACCGTTGACGACTTTGGCGACGTCACGCAGATGAACGGGTGCGCCGTCCTTGTAGGAAACAATCAGCTGGCTGTAGTCCTCCGGGTGGAACAACTGGTCGTTGGTGGACAGGGTCGAGATGCTCGATTCCCCGTACAGCGCACCCTTGGCCAGGTTGAGGCTGGTCTGCTGGATCGCCAGGCGGATGTCGGCGAGGGTCAGGCCGATGGCCGCGAGTTTGTCCGCCGAAACCTGGACGCGAATCGCCGGACGCTGCTGACCGGTGATGGCGACCTGGCCTACACCGTCGACCTGACTGAGCTGACGGGCCAACAGGGTTTCCGTCAGGTCGCTGAGCTCCGGGCCGGGCATCAGCGAGGAGTTGACGCTGAGGATCAGCACCGGGCTGTCGGCCGGGTTGACCTTGCGCCAGGTCGGCAGGTTCGGCATGTCCTTGGGCAGCTTGCCCGCGGCAGTATTGATCGCCGCCTGCACTTCCTGGGCGGCGGTGTCGATGCTCTTGTCGAGGGTGAATTGCAGGGTCAGGTTGGTCGAGCCCAGTGCACTGCTCGAGGTCATCTGGGTCACGCCGGGAATGGCGCTGAATTGCACTTCAAGGGGCGTGGCCACCGAGGAAGCCATGGTTTCCGGGCTGGCGCCGGGCAGTTGCGCGGCCACCTGGATGGTCGGGAACTCTGCTTCCGGCAACGGCGCTACCGGCAGGCGCGGAAACGCTATGACGCCCAGCAGCACCAGGGCGAACGTCAGCAGGACCGTGGCCACCGGGTGGTCGATGCACCAGGCTGATATCGAACCGTGGCCCTTCATTGCGCCGCCTCCGATTGCACCACTTGCGACGGCTCGGTCAGTACTTGCACGGTGGCGCCGGGCTTGAGCCGCGACTGACCATCGCTGACCAGCACATCACCGGGCTTCACGCCTTTGATGATGTCCTGGCCGCTGCCTTGATAGACCATCTGCACCTGCACGGCTTCGACTTTGTCGCCATTGACCCGGTACACGAAGTGCTGGTCCAGACCGCGTTGTACGACGGTCGGCGGTACCACCAGCGCATCTTTGTCCAGGGCAGTCTGAATCTTTACCGTCACCAGCAGGCCTGGCCACAGCTTCTGCCCCGGATTGTCGAATTCGGCCTTGGCGCGGATGGTGCCGGTGCTGGCGTTGATCTGGTTGTCGATCAGGGTCAGGTGACCTTCGCCGAGCAGGTTGCCGGTTTCACCGTCGGTGTCGGCGCCGATATAGGCCTTGACCTGGGCGTGCTGTGGGTCGTTGATCAGGCCCTGCAAGGTCGGCAGCATTTGCTGCGGCAGGGAAAATTCTACGGAGATGGGGTCGATCTGGGTCACGGTGAACAGGCCTTGGGCGTCGCTCATGCGCAGGAAGTTGCCTTCGTCGACTGTGCGAATACCGACACGACCACTGACCGGGGAGTGTATTTGTGTGTAGGAAAGCTGTACCTCAGCGGAATCAATCGAGGCCTGGTTGCCTTGGGCGGTGGCCTTGAGTTGATTGACCAGAGCCTGTTGCTGATCGTAGGTCTGCTTGGACACCCCGTCGTCGACGCTGAGCAATTTGTAGCGTTTGAGGTTGACCAGCGCCACTTGCAGTTGGGCCTGGTTTTCGCCCAGTTGTGCCCGGGCCTGGTCGAGACTGGCGCGGATCGACCGGTCGTCGATGGTGGCCAGCAGATCACCTTTTTTCACCAGTTGGCCTTCCTTGACCAGCAGTCTGGTGAGGATGCCGTCGATTTGCGGACGGACTACGACGCTGTGCAGGGACAGTACCGAACCGATGCCGCTTACGTAACGTGGCACGTCTTTTTCTGCCACGGCGACCACTCGCACGGGGATGGCCGTGGGGGCGGCGAGCTTGGCCTTGGCCGGTTTGGTGGCATACCACAGGCCCAGCGCTGCCAGGACGATCAGAAGGGCGACGAGCAGAGCGGGTTTTTTCTGGATTCGCATGCGAGTGGGGCGCCGGGGCTGGGTGGTCGGTAGGTAAGTGGGTATTTTCCTTTATAAACCTGTTTGCCGGTCAGGAGGGTGACGGCTAACTGACGGCGCTGTCAGTTTGGCTTTGGCGGCCTCTGGGCCGACCATATTCTTGGTTGACCGTGTATATATCCGTTTTTTGGGTTGTGGCGGCTGGTGGTTTCGCCCTTACGGCGACTCACTTTTTTTACAAGCGCCTAAAAAAAGTAAGCAAAAAAACGCTCGCCCCGAACGTCCGGCCCCTCGCCAGGGCTCGGGGTTCCTTCGCTCCGGCAT
>NZ_JBGLYV010000107.1:0-18716 GCF_047304225.1 Pseudomonas sp. Pseusp3
GGACTAAAAGGCGCCGCGTTTAACCAGTCAGCGCGCGTTATCGTTAGCGCCCATCGCGAGCGAGCTCGCTCCTACAGTCGATGGTGTTTATCCAGGAAAAACCTGGCCCTTTGTAGGAGCGAGCTTGCTCGCGATGGACTAAAAGGCGCCGCGTTTAACCAGTCAGCGCGCGTTATCGTTAGCGCCCATCGCGAGCGAGCTCGCTCCTACAGTCGATGGTGTTTATCCAGGAAAAACCTGGCCCTTTGTAGGAGCGAGCTTGCTCGCGATGGACTAAAAGGCGCCGCGTTTAACCAGTCAGCGCGCGTTATCGTTAGCGCCCATCGCGAGCGAGCTCGCTCCTACAGTCGATGGTGTTTATCCAGGAAAAACCTGGCCCTTTGTAGGAGCGAGCTTGCTCGCGATGGACTAAAAGGCGCCGCGTTTAACCAGTCAGCGCGCGTTATCGTTAGCGCCCATCGCGAGCGAGCTCGCTCCTACAGGCAGGTAAAAGAAAACCCCCGACAAGCCGAAGGCCTGTCGGGGGTTTTTGTGTTACCGGCTCAGCTTATTGGCAAGCTTCGCAATCCGGCTCGTCGATGGCGCAAGCCTTCGGCACTGGAGCAGGGCCGGCTGGCGCTGCCAGGACCGAATCTTCACCGTGGTTGCCACCGCTGGAAACAGCGTTCAGCTTGCCGGTGTTGATGGTCGACTTCTCGGTGCTGGTCGCAGCCAGGGCACGGAGGTAGTAAGTGGTCTTCAGACCGCGGTACCAGGCCATGCGGTAGGTCACGTCCAGCTTCTTGCCCGAAGCGCCGGCGATGTACAGGTTCAGCGATTGAGCCTGGTCGATCCACTTCTGACGACGGCTGGCGGCGTCGACGATCCACTTGGTGTCCACTTCGAATGCAGTCGCGTAGAGCTCTTTGAGTTCTTGCGGGATGCGCTCGATCTGCTGCACCGAACCGTCGTAGTACTTCAGGTCGTTGATCATGACCGAGTCCCACAGGTCGCGAGCCTTCAGGTCGCGAACCAGGTACGGGTTGATCACGGTGAATTCGCCCGACAGGTTCGATTTCACATACAGGTTCTGGTAGGTCGGTTCGATCGACTGCGACACGCCGGTGATGTTGGCGATGGTCGCGGTCGGTGCGATGGCCATGATGTTCGAGTTACGAATGCCTTTCTGTACACGGGCGCGAACCGGTGCCCAGTCCAGGGTTTCGTTCAGGTCGACATCGATGTACTTCTGGCCGCGAGCCTCGATCAGGATCTGTTGCGAATCCAGCGGCAGGATGCCTTTGGACCACAGCGAACCGTTGAAGGTCTCGTACGCGCCACGCTCGTCGGCCAGGTCGCAGGAAGCCTGGATCGCGTAGTAGCTGACCGCTTCCATCGACTTGTCGGCGAACTCTACGGCAGCGTCGGAACCGTAAGGAATGTGCTGCAGGTACAGCGCATCCTGGAAGCCCATGATGCCCAGGCCGACCGGACGGTGCTTGAAGTTGGAGTTCTTCGCTTGCGGCACCGAGTAGTAGTTGATGTCGATCACGTTGTCGAGCATGCGCACGGCGGTGTTCACGGTGCGTTGCAGCTTGGCGGTGTCCAGCTTGCCGTCGACGATGTGGTTCGGCAGGTTGATCGAGCCCAGGTTGCAAACGGCGATCTCGTCCTTGTTGGTGTTCAAGGTGATCTCGGTGCACAGGTTCGAGCTGTGGACCACGCCGACGTGCTGCTGCGGGCTGCGCAGGTTGCACGGGTCTTTGAAAGTCAGCCATGGGTGGCCGGTTTCGAACAGCATGGACAGCATCTTGCGCCACAGGTCTTTGGCCTGGATGGTCTTGAACAGCTTGACCTTGCCCGGGTACTCGGTGAGGGCTTCGTAGTACTCGTAGCGCTCTTCGAAGGCCTTGCCGGTCAGGTCGTGCAGGTCCGGCACTTCGGACGGCGAGAACAGGGTCCACTTGCCGTCATCGAAGACGCGCTTCATGAACAGGTCAGGGATCCAGTTGGCGGTGTTCATGTCGTGGGTACGACGGCGGTCATCACCGGTGTTCTTGCGCAGCTCGATGAACTCTTCGATGTCCATGTGCCAGGTTTCCAGGTAGGCACACACAGCGCCTTTGCGCTTGCCACCCTGGTTAACGGCAACGGCGGTGTCGTTGACGACTTTCAAGAACGGCACGACGCCCTGGGATTTGCCGTTGGTGCCCTTGATGTACGAACCCAGCGCACGAACCGGCGTCCAGTCGTTGCCCAGGCCGCCAGCGAATTTCGACAGCATGGCGTTGTCGTGGATCGCGTGGTAGATGCCCGACAGGTCATCCGGCACGGTGGTCAGGTAGCAGCTCGACAGCTGTGGACGCAGGGTACCGGCGTTGAACAGGGTTGGAGTCGACGCCATGTAGTCGAAGGACGACAGCAGGTTGTAGAACTCGATCGCGCGGTCTTCACGGGCTTTCTCTTCGATCGCCAAGCCCATGGCCACACGCATGAAGAAGATCTGCGGCAGTTCGAAACGCACGCCATCCTTGTGGATGAAGTAGCGGTCGTACAGGGTTTGCAGGCCCAGGTAGGTGAATTGCTGGTCGCGCTCGTGGTTGATTGCCTTGCCCAGTTTTTCCAGGTCGAATTCGGCCAGCACAGGGTTCAGCAGTTCGAACTCGATGCCTTTGGCGACGTAGGCCGGCAGTGCCTTGGCGTACAGGTCGGCCATTTCGTGGTGGGTGGCGCTTTCGGCCACGCCGAGGAAGCCCAGGCCTTCGGCGCGCAGGGTGTCCATCAGCAGGCGCGCGGTCACGAACGAGTAGTTCGGCTCGCGTTCAACCAGGGTACGGGCAGTCATCACCAGGGCGGTGTTGACGTCGTTCAGGGCCACGCCGTCGTACAGGTTCTTCAGGGTTTCGCGCTGGATCAGGTCGCCGTCGACTTCTTCCAGGCCTTCGCACGCTTCGGTGACGATGGTGTTCAGGCGGCCCATGTCCAGCGGCGCCAGGCTGCCGTCGGCACGGGTGATGCGGATCGACGGGTGAGCGTTGACCGCTTCTTCGGCCGGCGCACGCACGGCACGTTCCTTGGAGCGGGCATCACGGTAGATCACGTAGTCGCGAGCCACTTTCTGCTCGCCGGCACGCATCAGGGCCAGTTCGACCTGGTCCTGGATTTCTTCGATGTGGATGGTGCCGCCCGATGGCATGCGACGCTTGAAGGTCGCGGTGACCTGTTCGGTCAGGCGGGCAACGGTGTCGTGGATTCGCGACGAGGCGGCAGCGGTGCCGCCCTCAACTGCGAGAAACGCTTTGGTGATGGCGACGGTGATTTTGTCATCGGTGTAGGGAACGACAGTGCCGTTACGCTTGATCACGCGCAGTTGGCCAGGCGCGGTGGCGGACAGATCCGAATTCGAATCAGCGGCCGGCGGCAAGGTGCCCTGCGGGTTCTCGCGAGTTGTGTCGGTTTGCATGGGGGAGTGTCTCCACATTCTCTATGTTTGTTTGGGCACCATCACGGTGCCCACCGTTCCGTCCTGAAGCACTACAACCGGCGAGCGCCGGGCATAACAACTTCGGGACAGTAGGAAGGGGGCTTTATCGGGCGCCGCTTCCATGCCGAAGTCTTTGGTCTCACGCCTTGGGCCTGAAACCGGGATCCATTGCAGGTGACAGTCGGGACTGCAACACCCGTACCGTTTTCGCCACTCGGGGCCGAAATACAGTAGCCATCCGCACGCGCGTTTTGGTCTTTCGAAAATACGTTTGGTTCAACCGGACAGAGGCAATAATAGCGCTTGAAATTGGTGTCTGGTTTGTGTTTGGTTTTTTGCGCAAAACCCCATATCTAGGGTTTTTTTAGCGCCGGGCTACAAGATAATGCGTTTTAGGGGGGGATTGCAACGTACTACCTGTGGATAAACCTGTGCGTAAATTGTGTGTGAAAGAGGGAACCGGCGTGTAGGCCGCGACACTGCTGGACCGGACCTTTTTTCAGCAATTTTCTACGATCGAAAATGCTCGTTCGGATTTTTAAGGGCGCGAACCCTATCACAAAAAACCCTGTTGTCCGAACGCATTTACCCGCTTGTGTTCTCGACGGGCGGCGTTTATACAATCGGCCCAGCGTGTATACATATTTATCTTCCCGAATCATTACAAAAAGACGGGCGGATCCTTCCTTATTAGTGTTTTTGGCAAGCAGAGGTCACCCGTGGAGCAAGAAGCCTGGCAGGTATTGATTGTGGAGGACGACCAGCGACTGGCCGAACTGACCCGCGATTACCTGGAAGCCAATGGCCTGCGTGTATCGATCGAAGGCGATGGAGCGCTTGCTGCGAACCGCATCATCAAGGAGCAACCGGACCTGGTGATCCTCGACCTGATGCTCCCCGGTGAAGATGGCCTGAGCATTTGCCGCAAGGTCCGCGCCCGATATGACGGCCCGATCCTGATGCTCACCGCCCGCACCGATGACGCTGACCAGATTCTCGGCCTGGACCTGGGGGCTGACGACTACGTGTGCAAACCGGTACGCCCGCGTCTGCTGCTGGCGCGCATCCAGGCCTTGCTGCGTCGCAGTGAAGCGCCCGAAGTCGCCCCGGAAAAACAGCGGCGCCTGCAGTTCGGCCCGCTGATCGTCGACAACGCCTTGCGCGAAGCCTGGTTGCAGGGCAACGGCATCGAGCTGACCAGCGCCGAATTCGACTTGCTCTGGCTATTGGTGGCCAATGCCGGTCGCATCCTCTCCCGGGAGGAAATCTTTACCGCACTGCGGGGCATCGGCTATGACGGCCAGGACCGCTCCATCGATGTGCGCATCTCGCGCATCCGCCCGAAGATCGGCGATGATCCGGAGCATCCACGGCTGATCAAGACCGTGCGCAGCAAAGGCTATCTGTTCGTTCCCGAGGCTTGCGTAGACCAGACCCTGTGAATTCGATCTTCCTGCGCATCTATGGCGGCATGTGTGCCGCGCTGATTCTGGTGGCGGTGCTCGGTGTGCTGGCGTTGCACCTGCTCAATCAGGTGCGCAGCGAGCAATACCGCGAGCGCCTGGCCCACGGCACGTTTTCGCTGATGGCCGACAACCTGCAACCGATGAACCAGACCGAGCGTCACCGGGCCTTGCTGGTGTGGGAGCGGCTGCTGGGCATTCCGCTGGCGCTGAAAACCTTTACCGAGACTGACCTCGACCTGACCCAGCGCACTCGTGTGTTGCGCGGCCAGGCATTGGTGGAACAGACCGGGCCGCACGCGGCGAAGGTGTACAAGCTGGTCAGCGACAAGGAGCAGTTGATGCTCACCGGGGAAGTGCAGCAGATCAGCGAACAACTGGCCCGGGCGACCATCTACCTGTTGACCGATGAACTGGTGCGGACTCCGGTAGCCGACCAGCCCTTGCGCCTGGCGCAATTGAAGGAGAGCAAGGGCTTCGGCTTCGAGCTGCGCCTGGTCACGGTTGACGAGGCGGACATGGACGAAGACCAGAGCCGCCGGGTGTCCGAGGGCGATACGGTGATGGCGCTGGGCAAGGGGGGCGATTCGATTAGGGTGTTTGCCGGCATGGTCGGCACGCCGTGGGTCCTGGAAATCGGCCCGTTGTACCAGATGAATCCTTATCCCCCGGAATGGCTGGTGCTGATCGCCGCGCTGGGCCTGACGCTGATCGGCCTGATCGTTTATCTGTTGGTGCGTCAGCTCGAGCGCCGCTTGCGTGGCCTGGAGGCCGCGGCCACGCGCATCGCCAAGGGCAGCCTGGAAACCCGCGTGCCGGCGCGCGGCGCGGATTCCGTAGGGCGCCTGGCCTCGGCCTTCAACGGCATGGCTGAACACCTGCAACAGTTGCTGGCGATCCAGCGTGAACTGGTGCGCGCGGTGTCCCACGAATTGCGCACGCCGGTGGCGCGCCTGCGCTTTGGCCTGGAGATGATCGGCTCGGCCACCACGCCACAAGCCCTGGAAAAATACTGCCAGGGCATGGATCACGACATCGAGGACCTCGACCGGCTGGTCGACGAGATGCTGACCTACGCGCGGCTCGAACAGGGTTCTCCGGCGCTGAACTTTCAGCGGATCGATCTGGATGCCTTGGTCAATCAAGTGATTGAAGAGCTGGCGCCGTTGCGCGCCGACGTCACGGTACAGCGCGGGTTGTGCCTGTCGGCGGCCGATAACGACGATGCCTGGGTCGAGGCCGAACCGCGTTATCTGCACCGGGCGATCCAGAATCTGGTGAGCAATGCCATGCGCCATGCGCAATCACGGGTGACCATCAGCTATCAGGTGGGGCAGCAGCGATGCCGGGTGGATATCGAGGATGACGGGCCGGGGGTGCCGGAGTCGGCATGGGAGAAGATTTTCACGCCGTTCCTGCGTCTCGACGACAGCCGCACCCGTGCTTCTGGAGGTCATGGGTTAGGCCTGTCCATTGTGCGACGCATCATCCATTGGCATGGTGGGCGGGCGTTGATCGGCAAGAGCAAAAGCCTGGGCGGGGCGTGTTTCAGCTTGAGTTGGCCGAGGAATCAGGAGAAGCGCTGAGATTTTCGGTGAATGTTCAACCGCTTTCGCGAGCAAGCCCGCTCCCACATTGGGCTTTGTGAACACTACAGATCCAGTGTGGGAGCGGGCTTGCTCGCGAAGGGGCCCTGCCATGCGCCAAAAAAAACTCAGGCCCTGATGCTGACCAGACTCAACAACTGCCCATCCTTGACCCCGAACTGCGCATCCAGCTCGGTGCCGTTGCGCCATTCGCGGGACAGATCGGTGAGCAGCCGCAACCGCACCTCTCCCGACTCAGACCACTCCAGCACTTCGGCGTGTTCGAAATAAAACCGTTGCTGAACGATCGGATAGAGCGCCTTGAACAGGCTTTCCTTGACCGAGAAAGTCAGGGTGACCAACAACGCCCGTAGATCGTGATCACCGGCCGCCATGCGCTGTAGCTCCGGCGGATTGAGGATTTCCCCGGCCAGGCGTTCGGCCCGATCGGCATTGAGCAGGACTTCCAGATCCATGCCCAGGCCGCGCCAATGGCTTTTGTTCGCGACAATCGCCGCGGCCCGGCCAGTGCTATGGGTGATCGAGCCAGTGATATGGGCAGGCCAGACCGGTGCCCGGTCTTCACCGATGGCCGGAATGAAGCCCAGGCCTTCGAGCCGCTGTAACGCGGCCCGCGCGCACACCCGCCCGGCGAGAAACTCCGCCTGCCGTTTGGCGACAGAGCGCTGAATGCTCGCCGGTGCCTCCACAGCACTGCGCTGAAAGTCATCGCTGGCCAGTCGGGAGCTATCGAAATGAGTGCTCAGCAGGACCGTATCGGGCAGCACAAACGGCAGCGGCCAATGGTCATCGAGGGGGGTGCAGCAGACGGGCAGGGCAGGAGTGGAGTTCATGCGGGGCATTTTGCCGGGTTGCCCTGGGGCTGGGTAGTAGCAGACGGCTTTTGTGGCGAGGGGGCTTGCCCCCTCGCCACAAATATCAGGGTTAACCAAAGATCCTTTTGAAGAACGCCTGCATGTCCGCCCAGGATTTTTCATCCGCAGTCTTGTTGTAGCCAATGTCCGGCCCGCCATGATCGCCATGGCCAAGTCGATCGGCATCCGGGTTGGTGAAGCCATGCCTGGCGCCGTCGAGGCTGACGAATCTGTAGTCGGCGCCGGCCTTGTCCATCTCGCTCTTGAAAGCCGTGATGTTTTCCTGGGTGACGATGCTGTCCAGTGCTCCGTGCTCCACAAGGATCTTCGCCTTGACGCTGCCTGGCGTTGCCGGTGTATTGGTCGTCAGCGCGCCATGGAAACTCACCACGCCTGCCAATGGCACGCCCTGTCTTGCGGCATTGAGCACCACGCCACCACCGAAGCAGTAGCCGATGGCGGCGATTTTATGCGGATCGGTTTGCGGTTGTTGCTTGAGCAGGTCGAGCCCGGCCTGAAACCTCGCGCTCGACACGGCACTGTCTTTTGCCACGGCTTGCATGAAGGCCATGGCGTCTTTGGGGTGCTCGGTGTTTTTGCCGTCACCGTACATGTCAATGGCCAGGGCGCTGTAGCCCAGGCCGGCAAGGTCACGGGCGCGGCGCTTGGCGTAGTCGTTGAGTCCCCACCATTCATGCACCACCACGACGCCGGGGCGCGGACCCTTGAGGGCATCGTCGTAGGCGTAATAGCCGATCATTTTCGTGCCATCGGCACTCTGGTAGGGGATTTCCCGGGTCTGGATGGCAGCCTGGCTGAGCCCGCTCAAGGCCAATAGGAGGACGGCGAAGAACATGCGCATGATCGGAACTCCTCTTGAAAAGTGTCGAAACATTCGGGAGGGGGCGGTTCAGCCCGGGTTCAGAGTGCGTTCAGGGGGAGTTCAGGGCTCGGTGCGTAACCTTGCCCCGTACCCAATAAACAAACGGCACATGAGGACACTCCCAATGACTGGATTCAAAAAACTGCTTCTGGCATTCACTGTACTGGGCGCAAGCACCGCAGCCTTCGCATCCGACGATAACTTTGCCAGCATTACTCTTGGACAGACCAGCGACAAGGTCAAAAAGTCCCACGCCCTGAACGACAACCTGAACCATCCGAACGCCGATGGCGTGATCGGCAAGGACACCACCTGGGGTGTCCGTCTGGGCCAGCAAAACACCAAGGGCCGGTACTACGCCACTTACGACAATGTGTCGGGCTCGCACAACGGCATTAAACTGCGTCAGGAAAACCTCCTGGGCAGCTACGATCTGTTTTACCCGGTGGGCGGTAGCACCAGGCTGTTCGGTGGTGCCACGGCCGGCCTGACCAAAATGACTCAGGAGTCGCCAGGCTTCAGCCGCGACAGCGATATCGGTTACGCCATCGGCGCCCAGGCGGGTGTGCTGCAACAGGTTTCGCAGAACACCTCGGTTGAACTGGGTTACCGTTACCTGCGCAGCAACGCCAGCACCGAGATGAGTGAGCGTGGTGGCAGCAAGCGGGGTTCGCTGGACCTGACCAGCAGCGCCCAGACTTACCTGTCCGCCAACTACGCTTTCTGACAAGCGTTTCGCGAGCGGCCTGTGCCGGATCAACCCGAGTGGCTGGTCCGGCATTGCCATGTTAGCTATCGAGGTGCGACGTTGTGCCTCTGGAGATGTTGATTTGCCCGGGAGAGCGTTATGAAACTGCTGGTCGTCGAAGATGAAGCGCTGCTTCGTCATCACCTGAAAACCCGCCTTACGGAGAGCGGCCATGTGGTCGAGTCCGTGGCCAACGGCGAGGAGGCGCTGTATCAGACCGCGCAGTTCAACTTTGACCTGGCGGTGATCGACCTCGGTCTGCCGGGCATGAGCGGTCTCGACCTGATCCGGCAGTTGCGCTCAGGTGGCAAAACTTTCCCGATCCTGATCCTCACCGCGCGAGGCAACTGGCAGGACAAGGTCGAAGGCCTGGCCGCCGGTGCCGACGATTACGTGGTCAAGCCGTTTCAGTTCGAAGAACTGGAGGCTCGCCTGAATGCCTTGCTGCGCCGCTCCAGCGGCTTCACCCAGTCGACCATCGTTGCTGGTCCGTTGCTGCTGGACCTGAACCGCAAGCAGGCATCCCTCGACGATCAGCCGTTGGCACTGACCGCGTATGAGTACCGCATTCTCGAATACCTGATGCGTCACCATCAGCAAGTGGTGCCCAAGGACCGCTTGATGGAGCAGCTCTATCCGGATGATGACGAGCGTGATCCGAATGTGATCGAGGTGCTGGTCGGTCGTCTGCGCCGCAAACTGGAGGGGCCGGGCGGGTTCAAACCGATCGATACCGTGCGCGGCCTGGGCTACCTGTTCAATGAGCGTTGCACTTGATCCGTTCGCTGCGCATCCGCTTGATGCTCGCCGCCACGCTGTTGGCGGTGTTGTTCATGCTGGCGTTGCTGCCGGCGATGCAGGGGGCCTTCAGCCTGGCGTTGCAAGACTCCATCGAGCAGCGTCTGGCATCGGACGTGACTACGTTGATCTCTGCCGCCCGGGTGGAGAACAACAGCCTGCAGATGCCGGAGCAGCTGCCCGACGAACGCTTCAACCTCACCGACAGCCGATTGCTCGGCTACATCTATGACCGTGAGGGGCATCTGGTCTGGCGTTCGAAGGCGACCCGGGAAGAACACATCAATTACAAGCCGCGCTACGACGGACGTGGCAACGAGTTTGCGCGGATCCGTGAAGCCAATGGCCAGGAGTTCTTCGTCTACGACGTCGAGGTCAAGTTGCTCGGTGGCAAAAGCGCAGCCTTCAGCATCGTGGCGCTGCAGCCGGTTCGTGAGTACGAACTGACCCTGGAAGGCCTGCGAGAAAATCTCTATCTGGGTTTTGGCGCGGCACTGCTGGTGCTGCTGGCGTTGTTGTGGATCGGACTGACCTGGGGCCTGCAGGCATTGCGGCGCTTGAGCCAGGAACTGGATCAGATCGAAGGTGGCACCCGCGAAAGCCTCAGTGAGGAACATCCCCGGGAATTGCTGCGCCTCACCGGTTCTCTCAACCGGTTGCTGCACAGTGAGCGTGAGCAGCGCAGTCGCTACCGTGATTCCCTCGATGACCTGGCCCATAGCCTGAAAACGCCGCTGGCGGTGTTGCAAGGCGTCAGCGAAGACCTGGCCCTGCGTCCGGAGGATCGCGATCAGGCCTGGGTTCTGCAAACCCAGATCGAACGCATGAGCCAGCAGATCAGCTACCAGTTGCAGCGCGCCAGCCTGCGCAAAAGCGGTCTGGTACGTCATCAGGTGCGTTTGCACCCGGTGCTGAAAAGCCTGTGCGACACGCTGGACAAGGTTTATCGCGACAAGCGCGTGCACGTCGCGTTCGACCTGCCCGACCCGTGCTACGTACCGATCGAGCAGGGCGCTCTATTGGAGATGATGGGCAACCTGCTGGAAAACGCCTATCGCCTGTGCCTGGGCGAAATACGCATCAGCGTGCGCGAAACCCTTGGCGGCATCGAGTTGTGTGTCGAGGACGACGGCCCCGGCGTACCACAGGATCAACGCGCACGGATTCTCGAGCGCGGCGAGCGCCTGGACCGTCAGCACCCGGGGCAGGGCATCGGCCTGGCGGTGGTCAAGGACATCATCGAGAGCTACAGCGCCAAGCTGACCTTGGGCGATTCACCGATGGGCGGGGCGGCGTTCCGGATTCATTTTCCGGTGGTATGACCTGGAGTTTGATTGTGCTCTTTCGGGCCTCTTCGCGGGCAAGCCCGCTCCCACATCGGCCGAAGTTGTTCAAAAATCATCTGACTAACTCAATACCCTGTGGGAGCGGGCTTGCCCGCGAAGAGGCCAGTGAACACACCAGAAAAAATTGCTCCTGAAACTCAGTTCTCCTGCGCCCGATAAGCCCCCGGCGTCAGCCCCGTCCACTTCTTGAACGCCCGGTGAAATGCCGACGGCTCGGAAAACCCCAGAAGCTCGGCGATCTGTTGCAACGACAGGTCGGCGCGGCTCAGGTGATAAATCGCGATGTCCCGGCGCAACTGGTCCTTCAACTCCTGAAAGCTCGATCCCTCTTCCCGCAAATGCCGGCGCAAGGTCTGCGGGCTGATGTGCAGCTGCGCGGCCACGGCTTCCAGATCGGGCCAGCGTGAACTGTCGCGACTGAGCAAACGGCGCAAGCGGCTGCTCAAGCTGTCGCCATCGTCCGGGCGCGAGAGCAGGTCGGCGGGGGAGCGCTCGAGGAAATGCTTGAGGGTGCGTTCATCCTGCAACAGCGGCATGGCCAGGTAGCGGCTGTGAAACAACAGGCTGCTCTGGGGGCTGGAAAACTCGAGCGGGCAGGAAAACAGCAGGTCGTACTCGGCGCCGTGTTCCGGCCGGGGGTAGCTGAACGCGGCCTGTTCCAGGCGAATGCGCTGGCCGATCAGCCAGCTGCCGAAACGGTGCCAGATCACCAGCAGGCTTTCGCTGAGAAAATGATCCGGATCCCAAAGTTGCGAGTCGTCGAGGCTGAGGCGGACCCATTCATCTTCGCGGCTCAGGGTCAAGCGCGGAGCCCCGGGGAATAGGCTATAAAACAATAAGCCGCGATTGAGTGCCTTATCCAGGCTGCGGCAGTGAATCACGGCATGGCACATCATCGCGAAGCTGCCCGGCCTGCTGGGGGCTTGCCCGAACCCCAGGTACTCGTCGTCCAGTGCCAGCCATAAGGCCTGAATCAGTTGGGTGAATTGCTCTGGAGCGATGCGCGCCCGGGGTTCGTCCAGCAACTCGGGGCTGATCCCCAGTTGTTGTAGCAGGCCCGAAAAGTCGTAGCCGTGCCGACGCGCACCACCAAGGGCGGCGCGGGCGAAATGACTGGCAATGGTGCGTTCGCGCATGACAGCAGTTCTGACCGTTGAACGACGGATGGTAGCTGCGCACTGCGGGCGTGAACAGGGCGGATATCCGCCAAATTGCAGGACGTCTTTTAATGGAAGGGCGGAAATCCGCCACATGATTGTAACCGTCCGGTGACAGGGAAATCGCTGCGACCCCTGATATCAAAAGGCTTGCAGGGATTTTGCGCAAGGTGGCACGGGCCTTGCGATACAACATGCAGATGCCTGCCGTTGCGCAGCTCGAAAAAACAAATCCCTCCAGTGCAGGAGGGTTCGCAATTGCGGTGTTGCGGGCAACAGCTGGATGTTGCCACCGGGCACCCTTGAGGAACTTTGCAATGACGACTCGTCAGCCACTGTACAAATCCCTGTATTTCCAGGTGATCGTTGCAATTGTCATCGGTATCGCACTCGGTCACTACTACCCACAGCTCGGTGTGGCCGTTAAACCGTTGGGTGACGGGTTCATCAAGCTGATCAAAATGATCATCGCCCCGATCATCTTCTGTACCGTTGTCAGCGGTATCGCCGGCATGCAGAGCATGAAGTCGGTCGGCAAGACCGGTGGTTATGCGCTGCTGTACTTCGAGATCGTTTCGACCATTGCCTTGTTGGTCGGTCTGGCCGTGGTCAACATCGTGCAGCCAGGCAATGGCATGCACATTGACGTCGCTACCCTGGATGCCTCCAAGGTTGCCGCTTATGTTGCGGCCGGTGCTGACCAAAGCGTCGTAGGCTTCCTGCTGAACGTGATCCCGACGACCATCGTCGGCGCCTTCGCCACCGGCGACATCCTGCAAGTGTTGATGTTCTCGGTGATCTTCGGTTTCGCCCTGCATCGCCTGGGTGCCTACGGCAAGCCGCTGCTGGACTTCATCGATCGTTTCGCCCACGTGATGTTCAACATCATCAACATGATCATGAAGCTCGCGCCAATCGGTGCCTTCGGTGCCATGGCGTTCACCATCGGTGCCTACGGTGTCGGCTCGCTGGTGCAGTTGGGTCAACTGATGGCGTGCTTCTATATCACTTGCCTGCTGTTCATCCTGATCGTACTGGGTGGTATCGCTCGCGCCCACGGCTTCAGCGTTCTGAAAATGATCCGCTACATCCGTGAGGAACTGCTGATCGTGCTGGGCACTTCCTCTTCGGAGTCGGTGCTGCCACGCATGCTGATCAAGATGGAACGTCTGGGTGCGAAGAAATCCGTAGTAGGCCTGGTGATCCCGACCGGCTACTCGTTCAACCTCGACGGTACCGCTATCTACCTGACCATGGCCGCGGTATTCATTGCCCAGGCCACCGACACCCACATGGACATCACGCATCAGATCACCCTGCTGGTGGTGTTGCTGCTGTCGTCCAAGGGTGCTGCGGGCGTGACCGGTAGCGGTTTCATCGTACTGGCTGCGACCCTGTCGGCGGTGGGCCACCTGCCGGTTGCCGGCCTCGCGCTGATCCTCGGCATCGACCGTTTCATGTCCGAAGCCCGTGCCCTGACCAACCTGATCGGCAACGCCGTTGCCACCGTCGTCGTGGCCAAGTGGGTCAAGGAACTGGACACCGACGTGTTGCAAGCGGAGCTGGCCTCTGGCGGTCGCGGCATTGCCGACGAGCCTAAAGACGATGTTTTGGGCCACGTCGAAGGGGCAACCCCGACCAACGCCAAGTAAGCCTTGTTGTAATGAAAAACCCGCTTCGGCGGGTTTTTTCATGCCCGGTGATTGAGCACAACGGTCACTGCACATGGCGCATAAGGTGATTGCTGCAAAGCGATCGGCTGCCTAGGCTGTGGGCATCGTCAAGGGAGAACGCTCATGCCCGGTCCACTGGCATCACTCAAGGTTCTGGATTTCTCGACATTGCTGCCGGGGCCGTTCGCCTCGTTGCTGCTGGCGGACATGGGCGCCGAAGTGCTGCGCATCGAATCACCGACCCGCATGGATCTGCTGCGGGTGTTGCCGCCCCACGATCAAGGCGTGTCAGCCAGCCACGCCTACCTCAACCGCAACAAGCGCAGCCTCGCCCTGGACCTCAAGCAACCCGAGGCGCTGGAGGTGATCAAGTCGTTGCTGCAGGACTACGACATTGTGCTCGAGCAGTTCCGCCCGGGTGTCATGGAGCGTCTGGGCCTGGGTTACGAAGCCCTGAAGGCGATCAAGCCCGAATTGATTTATGTGTCGATCACCGGCTACGGTCAGACCGGCCCCTACAAGGACCGCGCCGGCCATGACATCAACTACCTGGCCTTGTCCGGGCTGGCGAGTTACACCGGCCGGGCCGACAGTGGGCCACTGCCGTTGGGCATGCAGGTGGCGGATGTCGCCGGTGGCTCGTTGCACGGGGTGGTTGGCTTGCTGGCGGCGGTCATTGCCCGACAGCAAACCGGTCAGGGCCAGCACCTGGATGTCAGCATGACCGACTGCGCGTTCAGCCTGAATGCGATGGCCGGTGCCGGGTATCTGGCCTGTGGCGTCGAGCCGGGGCCGGAAAACCAGGTGCTCAATGGCGGCAGCTTCTACGACTACTACCGCTCCAGGGATGGGCGCTGGCTATCGGTGGGCAGCCTGGAGCCGGCATTCATGAAGCAGTTGTGCACGGCGTTGGGGCTGGAAGAATTGGCCGGCCTCGGCCTGTCGCCGCAACTGGTGCATCGGCAACAGCTTAAGGACGCGCTGACGGTCGAATTCGAAAAACATGACTTTGCCGAGTTGTGCGCGCTGTTCGCGGAGCTGGATGCTTGTGTCGAGCCAGTGTTGAGCCTGGGAGAAGCGCTGCGTCATCCGCAGTTGCAGGCACGGGAGTTGGTGGCGCAAGTGCCGCGGGGCGACGGATCAAGCCAGGCGCAGATGGCGTGTCCGCTGAAGTTTTCGCAAGGTTTGCCTGAGCCCCGGCATATTGGCTCGGTGCTGGGGCAGCATACGGATCAGGTGTTGGGGGAACTGGGGTTCAGTGCGCAGCGGATTGCTGAATTGCGGTCAGCCAAGGTCATTCTCTAGCGTCTGCTCCGGCCTCTTCGCGAGCAAGCCCGCTCCCACAGGGGGACTTTGGTGCCGCATAAATCCGGTGTAGGAGCGAGCCTGCTCGCGAAGAGGCCGATACAAACACCGAGAGTCCCGCTATTCGACCCGCATCTCCCCACTGAACACCAGCGTATGGCGACACCGTCGACACAAGTACCTGCGCCCCTGGCGCACCAGGCTGTGGCGCTGGGCCGAGAACGGGAAGTCGCTGTCGGCGCACGGGCACTTGTAGATGTAGCGGGTCACGCTGCGGCGTTTGACGTCATAGGTGTGGCAGCGGTTGGGCGGCAATTCGTACACGCCGCGCATGATCAATTGCCACTCTTCACCATGGGGCTGGATACGGTCGCCGAACAGTTGATGGGCGATCAGGTGGGCGACTTCATGGGCTACGGTCTGCTTGAGGAAGTCTTCGGTGTTTTCCCGATACAGCTGCGGATTGAAGCGCAGCAGGTTCTCGTGCAAATGCGCGACACCGGCTTTTTGCCCGCGCAGCTTGAGGCTCACCACGGGGCGTTTGAAAGTTCGTTTGAAAAAGGATTCGGCTAGTTGGAAACAGTCTTCGACGCGGGAATTGAGTTGCTCGGGCATGCTTGATGGATCTCCAGAGCGGTCGAGTATGCCGCAACCCTGGGGCCTTGCGAATCGCCAAGGTGCCGAATGGTCGTGTGCCTCCTCGTTGCTGAAGAATCAAAAGGCCGCCTTGCGGCGGCCTGTATCGTTGGTTTCTGATTATCAGTGACGGGTGGCTAATTGGTGTAGACCGGCCCTACGCCGAGTCCCCAGACAATCACAGTGAACGCCATGATGGCGACCAGCACCACCAGGCCTACGGCGAGCACCGAACTTGAAAACAGAAAGCCCTCGTCAGATGGAATGTTCATGAATGTCGGCAAGCCCACGTACAGCAAGTACACCGTGTAGCAGATGGCTGCGGTGCCGACGATCATCCCCAGCCACAAGTGCGGGTACAAAGCGGCGAGGCCACCGATGAACAGCGGTGTAGCGGTGTAGGTCGCAAACGCAATGCAGCGGGCGAGGCTTGGGTTGGCGTCATAGGTGCGGGCCATCCAGTGAATGAATGCGCCCATTACCGCAACGCCACCGAGCATCGCCACGTACGACATGATCGTCATCCATATCGCGCTTTCTACGGTCAGCATCACGGGAGCCCGGTTGCCGATGACCCAGCCGACCTGTGTGGTGCCTATGAAGGCAGACACGGCGGGGATCGCCGCCAGGATCAGCGTATGGGTCAGGTACATGTGGCTGATGCTTTCCTCCTGGTCGCCACGGATCTCTTTCCATTCTTGGTCAGGGTGGGTGAAGAGCCCCACTACGTGATGGATCATGCCAGTCACTCCTCTTTTTTACCGTCGCCCCCCAGTGGAGCGCCTACGGGCCAATGCGGCCTAGCAAGTCACAGGTCTGAAATTTTCATGAGACCTTATGTCGCAGTATAGGGATGAGTTTCCCTAGAAGAAGTAGGGGCTTTAGAGCAAATCGCGCTGTAAACACAATTGTTAATCGCCGTCGGGTCTGTAGGTGAGCTGGAGATGTTGCCCGCTCGCCACAAGTGCAAAGAATTTGCGTAAAATGCCCGCCTTTCGTCACACCTCACGGATTTCGCGTCATGGGCACTCTCACGGTCAACCAGAACAAACTGCAAAAGCGCCTTCGCCGACTGGCCGGTGAGGCGGTTGCCGATTTCAACATGATTGAAGACGGCGACAAGGTCATGGTCTGCCTGTCCGGTGGCAAGGACAGCTACACCATGCTCGATGTGCTGATGCACTTGCAGAAGGTTGCGCCGATCAAGTTCGAGATCGTGGCCGTGAACATGGACCAGAAGCAGCCGGGCTTCCCGGAGCACGTGCTGCCGGCCTACCTGAAAGAACTGGGGATCGAGTACCACATCGTCGAGAAGGACACTTACTCGGTGGTCAAGGAACTGATTCCGGAAGGCAAGACCACTTGCTCGCTGTGCTCGCGCCTGCGTCGCGGCACGCTCTACACCTTTGCCGATGAAATCGGCGCGACCAAGATGGCCCTCGGTCACCATCGTGACGACATCGTCGAAACGTTCTTCCTGAACATGTTCTTCAACGGTTCGCTCAAGGCCATGCCACCGAAGCTGCGCGCCGACGATGGCCGTAACGTGGTGATCCGCCCGCTGGCCTACTGCAACGAAAAAGACATCCAGGCCTACTCGGACTTCAAGCAATTCCCGATCATTCCGTGCAACCTCTGCGGCTCCCAGGAAAACCTGCAGCGTCAGGTGGTCAAGGAAATGCTGCAGGACTGGGAGCGCAAGACCCCGGGCCGTACCGAGAGCATTTTCCGCAGCCTGCAGAACGTGATCCCGTCGCAACTGGCGGATCGCAACCTGTTCGACTTCACCAGCCTCAAGATCGACGAGTCCGCGGCTTCGCGCTTCGTCAACGTGGTCAACCTCTGATCAAAACTGTGGGAGCGGGCTTGCTCGCGAAGGCGTAGTGTCAGTCGATATATAGTTGAATGACACACCGCTTTCGCGAGCAAGCCCGCTCCCACATTGGTTTTTCGTTTTATTCCTCAGGAGAGGGCATGCGCGACTTCAAGTGGCTGAATGAGTACTGTCTGAACCGCTTCGGTTCGGCGGCTGAACTGGAAGCCCATCTGCCCGTTCCCAAGACTCCCGAGCAACTGCGCAAGATCAGCGACGATCGCTACCTCTCGATGATGGCGCTACGGGTATTCCGCGCCGGGCTCAAGCACAGCCTGGTGGATGCCAAGTGGCCGGCCTTCGAAGAAGTGTTCTTCAGGTTCGATCCGGAAAAAGTCGTGCTGATGAGTGCCGAGCACCTTGAGCGCCTGATGCAGGACACGCGGATCATCCGTCACCTGGGCAAGCTCAAGAGCGTGCCGCGCAATGCACAGTTCATTCTGGACGTGGCCCATGAAAAGGGCAGCTTCGGCGCGCTGATCGCCGACTGGCCGGTGACCGATATCGTCGGGCTCTGGAGCTTCCTGAAAAAACGCGGACATCAATTGGGCGGGCTGTCGGCCCCGCGCTTCTTGCGGATGATCGGCAAGGACACCTTTGTACCGAGCTATGACGTAGTGGCGGCATTGAATGCGCAAGACATCATCGACAAGGTGCCGAGCAGTCTGCGCGACCTGGCTTTGGTGCAGGACGTGTTCAACCAGTGGCATGAGGAAAGTGGCGGACGGCCGATGAGCCAGATTTCGATGATGCTGGCTTACACCGTCAATCATTGAAACCGAGTCGCCTCATTCGCGAGCAAGCCCCCGCCCCCAATTTTAAATGGGTGAAAATTTGGGGGCGGGGTTGGGGGGGAAGGGGGAGGGGCGGGGGTTGGGGTTTTGGCCAAGCCCGCCCCCGTTGGGTTGAA